>JAJDAB010000502.1 GCA_029262095.1 Candidatus Hydrogenedentota bacterium | reverse complement strand
GTTCCGAGCGAGAATTCAGCGGGTACTGGCGGGCGCTAGTGCGAATGGCACGTGTCGCCCCGAGTGGAAAGCGAAAAATGGAGAGGCAGACCTGCGAACTTTCTGGCTGCAGTTACCCTTGGGGAAGGAGTGACTTGAGGTAGTATTCTACCCAATTCACCGATCCACCTCTCCAATATTGAACATTCTTACGTTGAAATCTCCGTGTCACATATCGCCGACACGCTCCTACTGCGCGTACGTTATGGCGCGCACCTCTAATCCGGTCACTTCAAGTTCGCCATTCGCTGTATCCGGCACAAGGCGAACATGCAAGACCTCTGCACCTTCGATTATACCATCAGGAACCGGTATTTCGTATTGGATTTGCGAGGAATCATTGAAGAACCCACTGTCAATATAGTGTTTAAATACGGATTTCTGGGATTCGTAGTCGGTGACATAGACGTGATATCCGCAATAACCCGTGCCGTGCGTCGGATTCCAGCTCACCACCAAGTTCGCCGCAGACCATTCGCTGGCCGTTTCGGTCGAACGGAGGTCAAGCCGGAAAATCACTTCGGCCAAAACTTCTCCCGTAGTGACTCGGGCCTCAAATGCCCGATCAAAGAACGCGACCGCGTCCATATCCGGCGCGATCGCGTCGGCCCACGCCAATGCTGCAGCAGCATCAACCTTGACGGGGACACCCAAAGCAACGCCGAGTCGTGCGCGGAGTTGGAATCCGTCACGCAGCACAGCGACCCGGTCTCCGCGTTCGACATGCACCGTACCTTCCAGCACGGTCACCAGGGTATCGTTACCCGAAACTTCAACACCGAAAATCGTTCCCATCACACGGACATCGCCAGCGATGGTCGACACAATGAAATGACGGCCGGTTTTGCCAACATCGAACCATACCCGGCCACGGTCCACCTTAATACTTCGATCATCCATTACGAGGAACTGCGTATTCTCATCGGCCTTTAGCACGGTTCCCCCGCTCAAAGACAGCGCCAATGCACCACCGGCTTCTGTCGTGTATTGGGTACCGCGATTTACAAAGTCTTTCAATCCGACGGATTCAACGCCCGCTGCATCCGGGCTTATTGTCGAAACATCTCCTTGCCGGAACGTAACGGCGCCCAGATTCGCCGTTTGGGCTACCGGCTCGGGCCACGTCTGATAGATGTTAAACGCAAGAAACCCGACAAGCGCGAGCACGAGCGCTGGCGCGTATTGTGCAAACAACCGGAATGATCGAAATGGGTTCTTTACGCGTTCATTTATGCCCACCATTACCGTGTGGAGTGGTTCGATTTCAGGCAGGTTTTCCAGGACCGATGAGCGCAACGAGCGATCGAGCCGTGCATCGCTAAACGCCTCGAATAACGTTGCGGAAAGACGCCGGTGATCGTGAAGTTTCCCCGCGCACTGCGAACACTCGACAACGTGATCCTCCAGTATGAGGCGTTCAGCGTCGCTCAATTCGCCATCGACAAACGCTTGCAGAGCACCGTCTATTCGTGCGCACGATGCCACGGCAACTCCTCACCATCGCGTTTGTCTTGTCCCAGTATGATGTCACGCAACATGCTGCTTCCCCGTTGAAGAAGACCGCGAATTTCCCCGTGCGTCTGCCCGGTAAAATGTGCGATTTCTTCGTAACTCGACTCTTGCAAATACCGCATTATCAATGGCAACCGATATTGCTCCGGCAACGTGTCCAGCGCCGATCGAATCCGTTCGAAACGTTCTTCACGCTTTAACGCCTCTTCCGGGCCAATCCGTGCATCTTCGATCGACTGTACTCTGCGATGTGGCAACGGTGTTTCATAGCGCATCCGCATACTGTGGCGACGTACCCAATTCGCCGCAGTCCGGCTGGCTACTTCTTTCAACCACGGTCCAAATCGTCCCGGGTCATTCAAGCTACGCAGGCTTCGAAACGCTTCGAGGAACGCGTCTTGCGCGATGTCCTCCGCCGCTCCGTGACGGCCTGCGTAGTAATACGCCGTCGCATACACCGCTCCCTGATAGCGGTCCACTAATCGGCCAAAAGCGTCAGTGTCCCCCTCCAACGAGCGATGTACCCAATAGCGGTCTTCGTGTTCAATGTTCAGACTGAGCGCCTCCGAAGGCTTTCCGAGCGTTCTGACGGGCTCCTAACTAAGTGGTCGTAAGCCGACAGATCAACGCAGATCGGTCCAATTTGGAACGGCTGCCAATAGTCCCCACTATACCGATAATAGCGCGCCTTGGAATCCATCGCGATATCGAATGGGAGTGACTCCAAATCGGCGTGAAAATGCTTTCGAATAGGAAGACGCATTGCTGAAGCCACAATCGCGCGCGACAGATTTGATAGTCGTAGTGGGTTGATGCAACAAGTCCCTAGATCGTTCTAATCTTAGCTCGCTCAGAAGCTGGGCCGGGGTGAGATCGAAAACGTTCTTACAGTGTCGATGCAATGTACGAACCGATGTCGACATGTATTCCGCCATATGGTCCACCGTGGTATGAACGGTCAGTCGTTCTTCTAACCACGCGACCAAACTAACCAGTTCGCTCCGATTGGCTTTTGTCTGTAGATCGATCGGAGCGGAAAATTGCGATTGGCCACCATCTCTAAAAAGATAGGCGACGAGGTTTCGGGCGATCGATAGCGCGGTCGTCGCGCTCACGTCCTGAGCAACCAGAGCGAGGGCCATATCGACTCCGGAAAGTACGCCCGCTGAGGTCCACAGATTACCATCTTCGATATACAGGATGTCGCTCGCTACCCGCGCGTTCGGATGAAGCTGCTGCAATTGATTCAGCGCCGCCCAGTGGGTTGTTACCCGGCGCGCATCAAGCAGGCCAAGCTTGCCAAGAAAGAACGCGCCGCTGCACACCGAGGTGACTCGTGTTGCATTTTGGGTTGCGCGCCGGAGCCAACCCATAAACTCGTCGTCATTCAGCGCGGTTTCGACCGACGACGTTCTGGCTCCGGGTACTACGAGGGTATGGATATTCTTGGAATTTCGGGGCAAGGGTTTCGTCGCTAATCCCAGCCCTGCGCTGGAAGTAACGACGCCATCTCGTGCGTTGCTCACGTAGCGAATGTCGTAGATCGGATGTCCTGCTTCACGGTTCGCTTCCGAAAATACTTCGGCGGGCCCCGATACGTCGAGGAGCTGAACGCCTTCATACACGGCAAAACAAACGGTTTTCGTTTTGGCAGTTTGAGACATGAATTTATCATAACAGACACTCCGTAGATTGCGCTAATATCCAATCAACGTAAGGAGATCTGAAATGAACATTGTCATGCTCGTGTATCCAGGAATGACACCTTTGGACCTGTTAGGTCCGTTACAGACTTGGTCTCAGCTACCTGGGACCGTAATTCAAATTGTGTGGAAGAACACGGATCCGGTGATGACCGACACAGGAATGGCGGTCGTGCCGACCCATTCGTTTGAGGGTGCCTTCAAAACGCCGGACATTCTTTTCGCGCCGGGTGGCACAAAGGCGACCCTCGATTTGATGCAAGATGAGGAGACGATTCAATTCCTGAAGGAACGCGGCGAAAACGCGCAATGGGTGACCAGCGTGTGCACGGGTGCATTGTTGTTGGGCGCAGCCGGATTGCTCCAAGGGTATAAAGCGACGACGCATTGGGCTGCAACACAGTTCTTAGCCGGACTCGGAGCGATTCCCACTGAAGGCCGCTACGTCATCGATCGAAATCGCGCGACCGGTGGCGGCGTCACTGCGGGCATAGACTTCGGGTTGGCAATGGCGGCCGAATTCGCGGGCGAGGACGTGGCCAAAACGATTCAACTCGCGATGGAGTATTCGCCGCAGCCCCCCTTCAAGTCCGGCACGCCAGATGAAGCCTCTCCGGAAATCGTGCAAAAGGCTTTGGAGTCTTTCGCCACCTGACTAGGCGTGGGACGGAGAATACACCCGCCGGGCGAGACGCCTCGAAGGGTTAAATCACGCCGCTGACAGGAACGCCACCCAATCGGCTGATCGAAGTTGCGCTATGCCCCGCCGCAGAAAGCGGATCCACAATATCTCGAGAGAGGTTGGGGACGTAATAGACCAGCACGTCCCCTTCGCTCTCGACCGTGTACTGCTCTGCGTTCCCCGGAATGAGCGCGGCATGCCCCTTATTCAATTCGGTCTTGCCACCGGCTGTGGCGATCGTTGCGGGTTCATCAACCGTCATGACCATATGAAACGAGTCGCCTAACGTATCGTTGGTGTAGGCCCCCTTGAGACTCCAACGCTCGGCGGCAAAATGCGGGCACGCGGCGAGAACGCTACGCGTCGCCATATCATCTACTGACTTTTCGAGCGCACAATTCTTACCCCCGTGCGAAGACCCAAAATGGATCGCCTTCGCCGCTTTTTCGAGATGCAGTTCGCGAAGTTTTTCGTCCGGTCCCAGCCGATTGTAGTCGAAGATGCGATAGGTCAAATCGCTGTTCTGCTGGATTTCGGCGAGTAGAATGCCGGCACTGATCGCGTGCACCGTCCCCGCGGGCACGAATACCGAATCACTGGGCGAGGCCTTGAATCGCGTCGTCGCTTCTTCGATTTCGCCCCGTTCCACCGCGTCACGAAATCCCGCAGCGTCCATATTCGAGTCGAGCCCACACACGAGTTCGCTACCTGCATCGGCTTGAATCACGTGCCACATCTCAGTCTTACCGACGTCCGGCTCCGTGAGCCGTTCCGCACATGCGTCGTCGGGATGAACTTGTACGGATAACGGAGATCCGGAATCGAGAATCTTGAGCAACAATGGAAATCGCCCATGCGGTGTGAGTTTGGCTAGACGCCCGAGGATCGCATCGGAATCATGTGCAAGAAGAGCGCGTAACGTCCGGCCATGGTGTGGACCACCGTCGATCACAGACTCGGCGCTCGGGTGATCCGAAATCAACCACGCCTCACCAACAACGCCTTGGTCCGAAATCGGTTCCTGAATATACGAGGCGAGTTTAGTACCGCCCCACACGCGTTCCATGAAGATTGGCGTAAAGCAAAGCGGTCCAGACATCGATCAGCGTTTCGGATACGCCGTGCGAAAGTAGAGTACGCCGTCGCGCGTTTCGCTTACGGCCTCGCCCGATTCTTCCAGAACGTCTAGATGGCCAAGCGCAACGGCCATCGACATGTGCATAAAGGCATCCTTCAACTCGCCAAACAACGATTGGCACATTTGATATGGCGTCACTTCGCCTTCGGCAAGAATAGTGCGTACGCGATTGGTGCGCCGTTCTTGTTTCGACAGAATCGTGTCGATCGCGGCGCGGTGATCGTGAATCGGTTTGCCATGGCCGGAGTAACACACATCCAGATCGAGTTCCCGGGTGGCACGCAACGAATTCATGAATTCCACCAGCATCTTCGGACGCGGTTCGCCCGGCGCAACTGGCCGTAGCATCGCTACCGGCGTGACCGATTCGATGATGTGATCGCCGGTCAACGCGGTACGCGCGTCAACATCGACGAAGAGAATGTCCGCGGGCGAATGGCCGGGCGCATGATGCACGGTATACCGCCCGATCGTATCGCCGTGTTCAAGGTCGCCGTCGACTGGCGCCGTAATGCGCAGGTCTTTGAAACTCGCTCGCACTTCGCGAACCTTATCGATGTGCGATTCCGGCACGCCGCATTCGAGCAACATGTCGAAGATGTACGCACTGGCCAACGCTTCGCCCATCTCCGGGTCGCGCAATCGTTCCGCACAATAGGTGTGTGCATATACTTTCGCGTCCGCCACATCGAGCAAGCGACGAAGCAGACCCACGTGATCCGTGTGACCGTGCGTGAGCAGGACGCGTTCGATATCGCTCATTTCGCAGCCCGCGTCACGGACACCTTGTTGCACCAACGCCCAACTCTCATCGTTGTTGAGGCCAGCATCAACGAGCGTTAGCGGATCGTCTTTGATCAAGAATACGTTGACGGGCCCAATCGGGTAATGCGTGGGCAACTCGATGCGAACGACCTCTGGCGTTTTGGCCGCCTCGACCGTCGCTGTTCGACCGGAAGCTTCGCTCATCGCGCGTTGACCGCCGCGACGTAGCCGTCGAAGTTCCGCTTCATTTCACTGACGCTGTCGCCACCGAATTTTTCCGCATAGAACTGCGCAAGCACAATCGCGAGCGCGGCCTCGGCGATTATGGCCAATGCGGGCACAGCACACGTATCGCTGCGCTCGCGAATGGCTTCCGTCGGTTCGCGGGTATCAATGTTCACGGTTTGGAGCGGCTGCATCAGCGTCGAAATCGGTTTCTTCGCGATGCGCACAACCAATTCGGCGCCCGATGTCATGCTGCCTTCCGTGCCACCGAGCCGGTTTGTCGTCCGCTTATAGGGACCGGTAGCGCTACCATCATCCTCGCGCACAATCTCATCGTGAAATGCGCTGCCCCGACGATCCATCCCGCGAAATCCAATGCCGATTTCGAGACCTTTGATCGCCTGTATACTCATCATCGCTTGCGCGATTTGCGCGTCGAGTTTTCGATCCCATTGCGTGTACGTGCCAAGCCCCGGCGGCAATCCCCATGCGCGAATTTCCACGACACCGCCGAGTGTGTCCTTGTCCTGCTTAGCGCCTTTGATCGCTTCGATCATCGCCTTGCTCGCCGTTTCGTCACAACAACGAACTTCGGACGCCATCGACAACTCGTGAATCTTCTCCGACGATACCGCATCGACATCAGCGATGACCTCGCCAATTTGCACGACATGCGCGGCGACACCCCCACCAAATTCGCCCAACAGTTTTTTGCACACGCAGCCCGCCGCTACACGTCCTGCAGTCTCCCGTGCGGAAGCCCGTTCGAGCACGTTGCGACAATCGTCGAGGTCATACTTAAGCACACCGACAAGGTCCGCATGGCTTGGCCGAGGGTTGATGACCTTCTCTGCGCGATCGCCTTTCGATTCCGCCCAAGGGTCCATCGCATCGCGCCAGTTTTCAAAATCCTTATTCCAGACCGCAAGTAATAATGGACCACCCAAGGTCACACCTGCACGTAGTCCGGCAAGCACATCGACTTCGTCTTGTTCGATGCGTTGACGTCCGCCGCGGCCATAGCCCTTTTGCCGCTCGGCCAGCCAGAAGTTGATGTCTTCCGGCGCCAGGCGTAGCCCTGCAGGCACGCCGTCCAAGAGCGCGAAGATACCGCGACCGTGCGACTCACCCGCGGATAAATATCGAATCACCTAACAACTCCCAAGACGTTTTCAAACTACTTTCCTTATCGAACTCCCCTCCCCTGGAGGGAGGGGTCGGAGGAGGGAGAAACCCAACGCTATTCGCGCTTCACCCCCTCCCAACCTCCCCCGTCAAGGGGGAGGAGTTTTATCCAGTTAGCTGTGAAGGAAACTGGTCGCCTCATGTTGCTTTTCTACTCTGTCGAACGCTTGCACCTTCTTCACGCCATCTATCCTGTCAATCCTGTTCATCCCGTCAATAAACTCAATCGTCATTGCGAGGAGCGACGCGGCAATCTCTTTCACGAACCAGCCGAACC
This sequence comes from Candidatus Hydrogenedentota bacterium, assembly GCA_029262095.1. GTDB lineage: Bacteria > Hydrogenedentota > Hydrogenedentia > Hydrogenedentales > SLHB01 > JAJDAB01. Next base: position 16,892 of record JAJDAB010000502.1, on the reverse strand, counting down.
GCTCAAGCCACTAATACACACTCGACCGCAGAAGAAACGAATTCAAATAGTAGTCGACGATCTGCGCGCCGAAGAACACGACAATCAACCCGCCCAAGGCCAAATACGGTCCGAACGGCAAATAGTTTCCATCGTCTTCTTCATCACCTTCTTCCGCGCCGCGCCGTTTCCACATGACCATCGCGACGCCGACGACACTGCCGATGAGCGATGCGCAGACGAGACTTAGAATAATGCCTTTGTATCCAATAAACGCGCCGATCATGGCGTTAAGCTTGACGTCCCCGAATCCCATACCTTTTTTCTTGAGCGTCAACTGCGCGATCACATCAAGGGCGACCAGTACGCCGCCACCGACGATAATTCCGCCGATCGCATCGAAGACGTTTTCATACAGCCGGTCGATCTGAAGGCCGGACTGCGGAAAAATCATCGCGACAAGTCCGCATGCGACACCTACGAACATACCAGGGATTGAAACCTCGTCGGGAATGGTCCAATCGATAAAATCGACAAACGTGACCAGCACCATCGCAGCAGCGAACGCAGCGTAGACAGGCATCGCTATCGTCCATCCGAACCGCCAGAACACGGCAACCAACAAAATCGGGGTCAACAGTTCGATGATGGGGTATAACCAACTTACCGGTTCGCCGCACCTGCGGCACTTCCCGCCGACCATGAACCATCCGAACACCGGAATGCTATCCGCAAATGCTAGCGGTTCTCTACAACTCAAACATTGGGAACTTGGTTTCAGTATCGGTACCTCAGCGGGAATCCGGAATGCTGCACGCGAAAGGAATCCGCCGAGAACGTATCCAATTAAGGCTATGCTTGCATAGCCGATTGCGATACCTGTTGAAGACGCTAAAAATGTCATCGTGGATTAATATCGGAACGCGCTAGGACGCGACTTCCGCCTTTGCCCGTTTTGTTGCTTCCACCAATGGCCGCACAAATGCGCCAACGCGTTCGATGAGCTCCGGCGACTCGCCATTCGTACCCACACAATCAACGATGGCGCTTCCGACGACAACGCCATCGGCATACCGCGCGACTTCTTCCGCTTGCTCCGGCTTCGCAATGCCAAAACCAACCGCAACCGGAATATCAGAGTGCCGCTTTACTTCTTCAACCATTCCTTTAACGCTGGTTTCGACTTGATCGCGTACGCCGGTAACACCCGCGCGCGAAACGTAGTAGAGAAACCCTTCAGAAAAACGCGCAATTAACCCCATGCGCTCCGTGCGCGTGGTCGGCGATGCCAAAAACACGGTCGCAATGCCCGCATCTACCATAATGCGCTTGTAGTCCTCGGCTTCCTCGGGCGGCAAATCGACACATAACACGCCATCAGCGCCCACATCGGCACAATCTTGCGCGAACGTTTCGATGCCATACGCGAGGACCGGATTGAAATAGGAGAACAAGAGAATCGGAATTTTCGTTTTCGTGCGCAATTCCCGTATTTGCCCGACGACATCATGCAAACTGACATTGTGCTTGAGTGCGCGCTGCGACGCTTCTTGAATGACGATGCCATCGGCGACCGGGTCGGAGAATGGAATGCCGTACTCAATGACGTCCGCACCCGCGCGTTCGAGTTCGAGGAGGATTTCGCCGCTCAGTGCAAGCGTCGGGTCGCCCGCCGTGATGTACGGAATGAACGCTGTCTCGTCGCGTGCGGCCAATTCCTGCATACGGGCTGTAATACGATTCACGCGCCCGCTCCTTTATCGCCGAGGATAAATCGCGCGGCCTGATCGACATCTTTGTCACCACGGCCTGAGAGATTCACGACTACGATTTGATCCTTATCCATTTCGGGGACGACTTTGCATGCATGTGCAATGGCGTGCGCACTTTCGAGCGCGGGGATTATACCTTCCAGATGGCTCAACAATTGGAATGCATCCAACGCTTCATCGTCGTTCGCGTAGCTGTATTCCACGCGGCCCGACTGCTTCCAGAAGGCGTGCTCCGGGCCGATGCTTGGATAATCGAGTCCCGCGGACACGCTATGCGTGCCCATGATTTGGCCGTTTTCGTCTTGCAGCACGTAGCTCATCGCGCCGTGCAGCATGCCTTCGACACCGCCCGCGAACCGTGCGGCGTGTTTACCGGTCTCTGGTCCTAGCCCCCCGGCTTCAACGCCGATCATGCGAACGTCGTCTTCGATAAATTCGAAAAACAATCCCGCTGAATTGCTGCCGCCACCAACACAGGCAATCAATAAATCGGGTGAACGGTTTTCTTTTTCAAGTAATTGCGCGCGCATTTCTTTGCCAATTACACTTTGAAAGTCGCGGCAAATCACCGGATAAGGATGCGGCCCTTCGACGGTGCCGAGCACGTAATGCGTGTCGCCGACATTCGTCACCCAATCGCGCATCGCTTCGTTGATGGCGTCTTTCAACGTCTTCGTTCCCGATTCGACGCCGGTAACTTTGGCCCCTAGCAACCGCATACGAAAAACATTCAATGACTGACGGGCCATATCCTCGGTGCCCATGTAAACTTCGCACTCGAGTCCGCACAAAGCCGATGCCGTCGCAGTCGCTACGCCATGTTGGCCCGCGCCCGTCTCCGCGACGATGCGTTTCTTATTCATTCGTTCGGCGAGTAACACTTGTCCCAGCGCGTTGTTAATCTTATGTGCGCCGGTGTGACACAGGTCTTCGCGTTTGAGATAGACCTTCGCACCACCGAGGTGTTCCGTGAGCCGCCGCGCAAAATAGAGTGGCGTCGCCCGTCCAATGTAGTCGCGGCGCAGCTCATCCATCCGCGCAACGAACGCTGGGTCCGCGCACGCACTGACATACGCCTGCTCCAGTTCCTCAAGCGGATACATCAACGTTTCGGGGACGTATCGTCCGCCGAACGCCCCGTAACGGCCCCGCTTATCCGGGTACGAGTACGGCGCTTTTGGCGCGCTGGACGAAGTCTCTAAGCTTGCCATGGTCCTTCTTTCCTGGTTCCGATTCGACGCCACTGGCCGTATCGACGGCGTAGGGTTGTACCGTGCGCACGGCGTCAGCCACATTATCCGGGGTCAATCCGCCCGCAAGAATGACAGGTTTACCCAACGCGACCGCCGCGGATGCCGCATCCCAGTCGCAGGTCTGTCCCGTGCCACCGCGCTGGCCGGGCACACTTGCGTCCAATAAATATGCGGCGACCGGATACGACAACATCGTAGCCGGGTCAAAGTCATCGCTTACGCGAAACGCTTTAACAAGTTTCGAGGCGATACTGTTGCAAAAGTCGATCGATTCATCGCCGTGCAATTGAATGCAGTCTACAAACGGCAACAGTTCCGCGACGCGTTCCGGCAATGGATCGACCACCACGGCAACTCGTGTGACAAACGGAGGAATCGCCCTCGCGATCGCTTTGGCCTCACTCACGTCAATGTAGCGATCTTTACGCTTGGCCTCTTCCGAAAAGTTGAAGCCCAAAGCATCCGCGCCAGCCTCACACGCCGCCATCGCATCATCGATATTGGTGATGCCACAAATCTTTACGCGCGTCATCCGTCCAACTCGCCGCGATCTTTGCCCAACAACTCGGCTATTTTGCCGTGAATATTGCCGCTCGTTACCAACGCTTCGCCCACCAGAATCGCGTCCACACCGCCGTCTTCCAGCATCACAACGTGGTCGCGCGTGTTGATTCCACTCTCGCTGACCAACACATAACCGCCGGGTATCATTTTCTTCAATCGCATCGTCGTTCCGAGGTCCACGGTAAAATTACTCAAGTCGCGGTTGTTTACCCCGATAATATGCGCTCCTGCGGCCATGGCCCTTTCGACTTCTATTTCATCGTGGACTTCGACCAGAACCGACAAACTCAATTGGGCCGCGAGGGTTAGATAATCTTTGAGCTGCTCATCGGACAGAATGCGCACAATCAAGAGAATCGCGTCAGCTTGCGCCGCCCGTGATTCGTAGATTTGATACTCATCCACGATGAATTCTTTGCGTAAACACGGCGCGCTAACGCCGTGCCGCACCGCCAATAAGTCCTTCAGTGTACCTTTGAAATACTTTTCATCGGTCAGCACCGAAATACACCGAGCCCCCGCGTCCATATAAATGCTTGCAAGTTCAAGGGGGTCGGCATCGAGCATGAAATCGCCTTTCGATGGCGATGCCCGTTTCACTTCGGCGATCAAACTGATCCCCGGTTCGCGCAGCGCCGCGCGAAAATCGCGTGGCGGCGGATTCTGACCGATCTGCTCTTGCACTTCGCGTAGCGGCACCCGAGTCTTCTGACGAGAGACTTCGTCGTGTTTGTGATCGCATATCTCGTCGAGGATCATGCCGCGGCTCCAGCCGTCGTCCGCGCGATGACTTCCAACACGCCACGCGCCGAGCCAGAGTCTATAGACTCTGCGGCCCGCACAGCAGCCGCTTTCCAATCGGCTGGACCGTCTTCGCCCGCCAGAATGCCCGCCGCCGCATTCAACACCACCACATCACGACACGGACCCGCTTCTCCATTAAGCACGCGTCGTATGATAGCGGCATTCGTTTCGGCGTCGTCGCCGAGCAGCGTCTCGGGATCGGCGCTACCAAGCCCTGCATCCTCCGGCGAAATCGAACCCAACGTCACACCGTCCGCAGTCGCCTCTGCGATTCGGGTTGGTCCCGAGAGCGTTATTTCGTCGAGCCCGTCGCTTCCAGCAACCACGAAGGCCCGTCGAATGCCAAGGTTGTGCAGTACGTTCGCAATCGGTTCGACGATCGCCTCGTCATAAACGCCCATTACCTGGCCATCGGCGCCTGCTGGATTGGTCAAAGGACCAAGTAGATTAAAAACGGTGCGCAGCTTCAACTCTTGCCGCACCGGCGCAACGTGTTTCATGGCCGAATGAAATGACCGCGCAAAAAGAAATCCAAATCCGTGCTCATCAATGCATTGCGTGACGACATCCGGGGACACGTCGATATTGACGCCCAGGGCTTCCAATACATCCGCGCTCCCGCACTTGCTCGACGCGCTCCGGTTTCCATGCTTTGCCACGGCAACCCCGGCGCCCGCCACGACAAACGCCGCTGCCGTACTAATGTTGAAGGTGCCGGATGCGTCGCCTCCCGTCCCGCAGGTATCGACCAACGGCCGCCGCGCGGGTTCTATCCGTGTCGCTTTCGATCGCATCGCTTGCGCCAGCCCGGTAATTTCTTCGACCGACTCGCCTTTCATGCGCAGCGCCACGAGAAATCCCGCGATCTGCGCACTCGTCGCTTCCCCATTCATAATTTGAAGGAGGGTCTGAGTGGCGACTTCGCGAGGTAGGTCTTTACCCGCCGCGATATTTGAGATTGCCTTTTGAATCATGGCGTTATGGGGGCGTCAATCGATTCCGGAAAACGTGTGATCGCCCACGTAAACATAGTGGGAATGCACACTTAAATGAACGGGCAAGTCTATCAATCAACGCCGGATCACGTCAAGTTAGCGACACCGCAACTCAAAGCACCGCAACAACCTACGTGCAGTCATGATAACGCGCGAATTGCGAAGGTTGCTAACGTCAGGGTGATGAAAAAACCGCACATATCCGAAATGGTTGTGAGCATCGGACCGGACCCAATCGCCGGGTCCACACCTAAACGGCGCATCAAGAGTGGAATAACACCACCCAAACTAACGGCAATTACCGTCGTCATGGCGAGCGCGACACCCACCACTAACCCAAGATACACAGCCCGCTCAGCGTCGCCACTAATGAGGCTATATGCCAACCCGGCCAGACCCAATATTCCACCAATGCCAATACCAACGGCAACACCCACCGCGGCCTCTTTCCGTACGATTTGGAGATAGTCCCGTGGTTCAATGATGCCCATCGCCAATTCGCGAATGCTAACCGCGAGTGCCTGATTCCCGGAACATCCCGCCATATTCGACACCACTGGCAAAAACACCGCGATGGCAATCCACGCTTGCAACGTCTCTTCGTACATCGCGATAACGAGGGCGGCCATAACGTTGAGTAGAACGGTCACGGATAACCAGGACAGCCGACGAGACGTCCGATTCATCATGGGCATGCTTCGCAATTCTTCACCGCCGACGATACCACTCGCACGCAGAAACGTCTGTTCGACATTTTCACCGTGCGCCTCTTCCACATCGCCACGGTCCACGACACCCACGAGCACGCCCAGCGCGTTTACGACCGGAACGCCGATAAAGTCGTGCCGGTCAAAAAAATGCTCCAACTCAACCAGCGGTGTATCCGTGGAAACATGCAAGGGATCGGGAATCATTATTTGGGATAACGGTGTCACTTCGCTGGACAACACCAAATCCCGAAGTCGCACAACGCCCGTCAGCTGATCGGAATCATCAAGCACGAACACGTACTGAACGCCGTAATCCGAATACTTCGCGCCGTGTTCGCGCAAGTCGTTCATCACATCGCGCACGCGGAGATGATCCTGGTACTTCAGCACATGCGTCGTCATCAATCCGCCAGCCGTTTCCGGATGGTGGGCGAGTAACGTTCGCGCGGTTGCGGCGGCCTGCGGCGCCATCTCCTGCAAGATGGCTTCGGCTTCATCGGCTTCTATCTCGCCGAGCAGGTCGGCCTGCTCGTCCGCCTCCAACTCGATAATAATCTTCGCCGCATCTTCGGCCCGCAAGTCTTCGAGGATATCCGCACCCTGCGCGTCCGGCAGCTCATCAATAATGTCCGCCGCTTCCTCTGGATCGAGCAAGGTCAGCAGGCTAGTGCGTTCTTCTTCCTCGAGACGGGAGACCGCGCGAGCGATATCGGAAGGTGAAAGCTCGTCCAAAAACGAACTGAGCTTTTCAGGATCGCGTTGACCGACCAGCGCTGCGATTGCTTCCCAAGATTCGCGCGGGTCGGACACAGTTCAATTCCTCAACATATTGATATCGGCCGCTTTTGGCATGGCACGACCGGGGAACCCAAAACGTGCCGACCGGACTCAAAACCGTACCATACGCTCGCGACCTCAACCTAACACTGGACGGAAGGCGGTCCGGCGAGAGGGCCGTTTGGAACTGTACCCCGAGATCAGTCATTAATAGATACGGTGGCACATTGCAGGTATCGGAACCGGTTCGTTCTGTCCATTTTGAATGAATACCGCCCAGGTTTGATATACTCCGTGCCACGTTACCCCTCAACAATTCGGAGAATACCCGCGCTTTGTCCAAGCTATTAGAACCCCAGCACGACGCCCCGACGCCGCTGCTTGATGCCATCACTAAACCGAGCGACATCAAAACGTTAACGCTTCCTCAACTGCAAGACTTGGCCGAGGAAATGCGCGAGGTGATTATTGCGACGGCATCGCGAAATGGCGGGCATCTTGCACCGCACTTGGGCGTGGTGGATCTGACCATAGCACTCTATTACGTTTTCGATATGCCCGAGGATAAAGTGATCTGGGATGTGGGTCATCAGTGCTACCCGCACAAACTGCTGAGTGGACGGCGCCACGAAATTCACACCATCCGTAGGCGCGGTGGCCTTAGCGGCTACCCAAAACGATCGGAGAGTGAGTACGACGCGTTCGGCACCGGACACAGCTCCACATCCATTTCCGCGGCGCTCGGGATAAAAGTCGCAAACGACGCCCTCAATCACGACCGTCGCGCCATTGCGGTCATCGGCGACGGGGCGATGACCGGCGGCATGGCGTTTGAAGCGCTGGCGCACGCGGGGCATTTGGGAAAGGAAATGCTGATTATCTTGAACGATAATCGCATGTCAATTTCTCCGAGTAAGGGCGCGCTGTCCTCCTATTTCAGCCGGCTGATTACCGGTGGGCTCTACTCCCGCGCCAAAGACGATTTCCACAAACTCATGGAAACCATCGTGGGTAGTCGGGTCAAGCGAGCGGCGGAACGGATCGAGTCATCGGTCAAAGGCATGATTACCGGCAATACCTTGTTTGAACAGCTCGGCTGCCAATACGTCGGCCCAGTCGATGGCCATGATCTAGATACGCTGATCGAGTGCTTCCAGAATTTAAAGCAAATGCGACGGCCCGTGTTTTTCCATTGCGTCACAACAAAGGGTAAAGGATACAAGTACGCGGAGGACGACCCGCTCACATATCACGGCGTAAAGAGCTTCAATATCGAGACGGGCAAATTCAACGTAGCCCCGGTCGTTGAAAACGCGCCCGTGGTGAAAGTACCAACGTTTACGGATGCATTCGCCGACGCGTTGATGGAAGCCGCGCGGGAAGACCAACGCGTTGTCGGCATTACCGCCGCAATGCCCACCGGCACGGGGCTAAGCACGTTTGAAAAAGAATTCCCCGATCGCACGTTTGACGTCGGCATTTGCGAACAACACGCAGTCACGTTTTCCGCAGGCTTGGCGTCTCAAGGCATGCGCCCGGTGGCAGCGATTTACTCGACGTTTCTTCAGCGCGGCTACGATCAGTACATCCACGACGTCTGCATTCAGAAACTGCCCGTCGTATTCGCCATCGATCGTGCCGGGGCCGTCGGAGAAGATAGTCCGACCCAGCAAGGCGCATTCGATGTGTCATTCTTGCGCGTCATTCCAAACATCCAGGTGTTAGCGCCCCGTGATGATGTCGATATGCGTAGCATGCTGCTCTGGTCGTTAAAACAAGCCGGCCCTATTGCACTGCGTTATGCCCGTGGAGCCGCCCCGACGATTGGCGATGCTGAAGGCCGTGACATCACCCGCGGCGAAATTTTGCGCGAAGGATCGGACGGATACTTTCTATCCATTGGACCAATCGTACAGAACTGTCTTGCGGCCGCCGAACTCATGAATGAACGGTACGGCCTATCCATTGGCGTTGCTGACGCACGTTGGATCAAGCCGCTTGATATCGAACTACTCGAACGCATAAAACACCTACCGATCGTTACGGTGGAAGAGAATACGGTGATCGGTGGATTCGGTTCAGCCGTCTTAGAACACTTTCAACGGAATGGCGACTTGCAAGACCTTCGCTTGGAGATGGCCGGCTTTCCCGACGCGTTCATTGAACACGGAACCCGCGACGAACAACTCACGGAAATCGGACTTGATCCGAAGGGCTTGGCAGCGACGGCCCAAAAAATCATGCAGCCCGTTGGCGATCGCGCCGCCGCACTCGGTCAGGCGAAGTAGTCGCTACGCGCCTGCCTCCCGCCGTCGTTTACGCCGCTTAGATTTACGTGGGTACAACGCACGCACTTCATCCGGATATAGACGCCGCACCCGTTCCCACAAGTACCATGTCAAATCTCGCGTCATGTCCGCGCTCATCGTTTCGAATCGCAGTCCAAGCCAATGCCGATCTGAGTGCTTGAACGATTCGGGCGCGTTGGCGTGAACCACCATCGATGGCAGTGAATGGCCTACATCATCTTTGAATTGCACACGGATCAAGACCTGATCACCAACTTGGAACGGTTGCGACCCGGCAAGCAAACCACCCTGAAGGCTTAGATTCGCAAATCGACCGGAGAATTCAACGGTCGATGTTTGCTCGCCGTATTGCGCCCGTAGCCGTGTGGGAACACGCCACACGTCACGACCATGCTTTCGCACAGCGCTCGCGGTCCGGCGCAACACCACGCCATCACCCGGCTCGCGTGGACCGATCACCACTTTCGTATGATAGACGGGGCCGTTCGGTTTTTGGCCAAGTTGAACGTCAATGCCCACGTCTTCCGCGTTCAAATCGATCGATGGAAACGAGGTCCAGATTGTATTTTCAGAGACGCCTAAGATTTCAGCCGAGTGGCGCTGATCGTCCCAACGCAGGGTACACGGCGTCCCCACCGTTAGGCGTGGTCGGTGTTCGTTCCCGTCCCCCACGCTCGCTCGTTACGCTCCACGCCCAGCCGGCTCCAGCACATCCGCACTTAAATCAATGTGACGCCGTGCGTTCGCTCTCGATACAAAGTCCTTGGGCAATTTCGTCGGATATTGGTCATTGAAACAGGCTAGACAGAAGTCGTCCATTTTGTAGCCGGTCGCTTCGACCATCGACTCAATATTCTGAAAACGAAGCGAATCTACGCCCAGGTGTTCAGCGATTTCGTCAACCGACATGTTCGATGCAATGAGTTTATCGCGTTCAGGCGTATCGATTCCGTAGTGGCACGAGTTGATAATCGGCGGACAACTGATTCGGAAGTGGATTTCCTTCGCGCCGCAATGCCGCAACATCTTGATAATTTTACGGGAGGTCGTGCCTCGAACGACGCTGTCGTCCACAAGGACAATACGCTTTCCGCGAATGGCCGTCTCCGAGGGATTCAGTTTTATTTTGACGCCGAAATCGCGAATCCGTTGATCGGGCTCGATAAACGTGCGACCGATGTAATGATTGCGAATCAGTCCCATTTCGAACGGGACGCCAGCTTCATGGGAATATCCCAACGCGACTTGATTCGATGAATCGGGCACCGCCATCACCACGTCGGACTCAACGTGATGGTCGCGAGCGAGATTTCGACCGAGTTCCTTACGAACTTCATCGACGCTGCGTCCGAATATGAAGCTGTCCGGTCTAGCAACGTAGACAAATTCGAAAATACAGGGGCTTGGCTTAACGGGCTCGAACGGCTTGATCGACTCCAGCCCTTCGCGCGTCGCAATTACGACCTCCCCCGGCTCCACTTCTCGCAAGTGATCCGCATCAATAATATCTAACGCGCAAGTCTCACTGGCGAAAACGTAGGCGTTGCCTCGTTTTCCGATCCAGAGTGGCCGGAATCCATGCGGGTCGCGCGCGGCGACGATTCGCTCACCGTCGGTCGCGATCACGGTATAGGCGCCAACGACGCTCTTGAGCGCGTCGATGATCGCTTCGGCGAAGTCCGTTTTTCGGGATCGAGATATCAGATGAATAATGACTTCGGTATCGGTCGTCGATTGGAATATCGCACCCATGTCCTCGAGTTCATCGCGCAGTGCGCCGGCATTGGTCAGATTTCCGTTATGCCCCAGCGCCATGGAACCCCGCGCATAATCGCGAACGATCGGTTGTACGTTTTTCAGAACGCTCGTGCCAAATGTTGAGTAGCGGACATGTCCGATCGCGAGATCGCCTTTGAGCTGGGCGAGCTTGTGCGGTTTGTGTTGCGGGAAAACATCCGCCACCAACCCCACGCCCCGGCATACATTAAGCTGGCCATCGTCGGAGCACACGATACCCGCCCCTTCCTGGCCTCGGTGTTGCAGGGCTTGCAAGCCCAGGTACGTGAAATTCGCCGCCTCTTCATCTCCGAACACACCGAAGACCCCGCACTCATCGCGTGGCTTGTCATCGGTTTCATAGTGATCGGGCAACTGATTTTTCACGTCGGCGTCGGCCATGGCTAGAAGTCACTCCTACCGGTCAAACGTTCATAGGCCTCAACATACTTTGCTCTCGTTCGATCGACAATATCGTCCGGCAACGGCGGCGGCGACGAATCCTTGTCCCAATCCGTCGCCTCCAACCAGTCACGCACGAATTGCTTATCGTAACTCGGTTGACCACGACCCGGCGCATATTCGCTAGCGGGCCAAAAGCGCGACGAGTCAGGCGTCAACACCTCGTCCGCCAATGTCAACGCGCCATTCAATACGCCGAACTCGAATTTCGTATCACACAGTATAATACCGCGTTCCGCGGCCATTCCGCGCGCGCGCTCATAGATGGCGATCGATGCGACCGACGCGGCGTCGTTCCAGTCGGTGCCGATTATCTCGCCCGCCCGTTCCGGACTGATATTGATGTCATGACCGTCCGTCTCTTTGGTCGCCGGGGTATAGATTGGCGTGTCCAGTTTACTCGACTCCTCCAAACCGGCCGGCAGCGCAATTCCACATACCGTACCGTCCTTCTTGTATTCCTTCCAGCCGCTCCCCGCCAAATACCCGCGCACGACAAATTCGACCGGGAACATCTCGCATTTGTGTACGAGCATGGAACGGCCTTCAAATTGCTCGGGCAGCGATTTGAACGGCTCCGGAAAATCAGCGATGTCCGCGGATATCAGATGATTCGGAACCAGGTCAGCGATGCTCTCGAACCAATAGAGCGACATCTGGGTGAGCAATTTGCCCTTATCCGGAATACCAGATGGATTAATCCAATCGAATGCGGAAATTCGGTCGGTCGCGACAATTAAGAGGCGGTCGTCCAGGTCGTAGATGTCGCGCACTTTGCCGCGCGCGAGCGGTTTTACCTCAGGGATATTGGTTTCGAGCAACGCGGCGGACATGATTTCCTCCTAGTTATAAAAAGCCGGGTTCAAATGGGGGCGATTGATTTCCAATAACTCTTCCAATAACGATTGACTGGCCACCGCGCCCGGCATCAGCGGGTGTTCAAGCATTGCTTGAAAGGCAGCATCCCGATCACCGGTCACCGCAGCCTCAACCGTCAAAGACTCAAACGATTTTATCGTCTGCATTAATCCCCGAATCGACGGATCGGGCGCATCCTGCTCGATCGCACGGGCGCCGTCTTTCCCGATTACCGCCGTCAGTTCCACGGAAGCGTCGTGATCGAACGTCGGCACAGCCCCTGCGTTGCGACAACAAACCACCTGATGGTTCTGCCGATCGGTTTCAATTGCTTCAATTAGATGAAACGCCGCAGTCGAATAATGCGCGCCGCCACGTTGAGACAATTCCGGAGGCTTTTCCTCTAACGACTCGTCCTGATACTTCTTCAACAACGAGGTCTCGATTTCGACAACCTCTTCCCCCCGCGTTTTGGGATTGCGTTTCATCACGGCGAGTTTGTCATCAGTTGCATAGAAATACTGTAAGTAAGGATTCGGCAACATCCCCAAACTCTTCATCGCAAGCTTCATGTTCACGAGGACTTCCGGCTCTTCCCACTCTTCACCCGCTGCCTCATAGAACGCCGCCATCGTCTTTTCGGTCACGTCCTGTCCGGCCACGGAGAACCCGCGCACCCACGCCAAATGGTTCAGCCCGACGTAGTCGAGCTCGACATCCTCCATCGCGCAACCCATAAATTTGACGCAATCCATGATCGTACAAATCGGGATATTGCAAAGACCAACGCTGCGAATGCTGCTATGGCGAATCAACGCTTCCGTGATGATGCCAGAGGGATTCGTAAAGTTGATGAGATAACCATCGCTCGCGCTACTTTCCATCTCATGCGCGATGTCGAGAATCGGCGGAATGGTTCGTAGCGCGCACGCGAAACCGCCAACACCCGTCGTTTCTTGGCCAACGATGCCGTACCGCAAACCCAATTTCTCATCCGCGATGCGCGCTTGCGATCCGCCGACACGCATTTGCGTGACAACATACTTCGCGTCACGAACGGCTTCGGCCATGTCACCTGTCTCATGGATCGTGAACGGGTCGCCGTTGCGTGTAGCCATACGCCGGGCAAGCCCCGCCGTAATCGCGAGACGTTCCCGATCCGGGTCCATCATCCACACTTCGTCGACCGGAATCCGATCCAAGCGCGGGAAAAGACCGTCAATTAATTCGGGGGAATACGAACTACCGCCCCCAATAACCGCAAGTTTCATGCGGATTCAACACTCCAGAATTTGACGCCCCCACGCGTCCGATCACAGCCCGGCCACATAATCCAAACCGCCCCTTAACGCGCGCATGGTACTGAGCCGCCTCAAATGAATCAATTTTGAACATGCACCTTGCCCATAACGCCGCCCACCGGTACTATTATAGAGGGGAGATAGCCACAATCGCATGAACGACACCGCAATCGGATTCGACGTAAATACCGTCTTGGCTGGGCTGTTGCTCATTCCCTACCTGTGCTTTGGTGTCTACGTCCTCAAGCATCAGCTACGCGAGCACGCCGACTTTCCGGTCCTCGTGGAATTCCTCGTCATCGGCGGCCTCGTAGTGTTCTTCCTGATCGAGCTACCGCTGCTACGGATGTGGCTGAGTCCGTCACCTCTATGGCTATTCGCGGCGACCGGTGGGCTCATTGTGTCGTGTGCCGCGCTATACGGACCGCTGATGTTCTCGTTCGTATCTCACAGCATCGTAAACGTTGTTATGCCGCACGGACAAAAACGGGTGCAAGGTCCGGAGTATGGTCCTTCCGAAGGCCTGGAACGCAACGGCCTCTTCGAGGACGCGGCCAATTCATATGCGGCAGTCGCACGCGCTTTTCCGAAAGAATCGATACCCGCGCTACGGGCAGCGGACAACTTCATGAAAATCGGTGATACGGAACAAGCTGCAGAGTGGTTCGAGAACGGACTCGCGAATGTCACAAACAGTAAACAGGCCATGCCGGTTGCATTCCGTCTATTCGAGATTCACTCGCGCATGTTGCACGACGACGAAAGCGCGAAAACGGTGCTCGAAAAATTTCTCGAACGTTTCCCCGATTCCGATCAGACCGAATCGGTGGAAAGGCGTCTGAATCGCCTTACAAATAGCGACAGTAACGGCGCGCCGCGATCAACGCCCGCCTCATTACAGCTCGAACAGGATTAAGTAGGAGATCGGCAGATGCTCGACCGCGCCGCAAAAATTGATGGGTTTGTGGCTAGGACGTTTCGAAGCGTATTCGTTCTTGCGTTGTTAGTCCTCTTGCTATCTCCAGTTGGCGCCGCCGAAAACTCCGGCGCGCTCTCGTCGTCAACGTTTGCCGTCACCACTCCCTGTGCGGCGAGTTTTTCGTCCTCCTCGGCCCTCACCTATTTCTCCATCGATGGCGCCGCTTCGTCCGTCACGCTCGGCGCATCAACGGCGTCCGATGAAGTTTTTCAGGCCGGGTTCGGCGCGAGCGTTCCCGGTGGTGCAACAATCACCGGCGTTGAAATTACCGCTTTCATTCGCTCGGACTTTGTCTCAGCTTCAGACATGATCACCTTTAACATCGGAACGACCGGAATACCCGGCACGGCGAAGACCGTTGCACTCACCGACACCGGCGGCGAATTTCTTCCGGCGACCTCCGGTGGAAACGGTGACCTGTGGGGGCTTGCGCTGACCCCTGCGGATGTCAACGCTGCCGCCTTCGGCGCATTCACGTCATTGGTCACGGGTGTCGGAAGCACAGGTGGAACGCTCGACGTCGATCACCTACGCCTAGAAATCTTCTACACGTTCTCGGTTACACCCGCGCTACGCATCGAACCTGCGCAAGTGGATTTCGAGGATTACGACGCTAAACCCATCTACGTTGAAATCGATTGGATGACGGACAACGACCACTCGCATAAACCGTCCCAAGCCGTCGTGGATGAAATAGTCGCGACGTACGCCCGCGCCGGATTCCAAATCATCGTAGACGTCAGCAATGAAATCCCGCACCAAGACGACATCGACATTACCCCATCCTTAGGAAGTTCGCCCCTTATTCAAGGGCTGAAAGACCAGTACTTCGATCACCGAGATGACCCAAACTATTACTACAGCCTCTGGATTCATCGCTATTCACGAAATGGCGGCAGCCCAAGCTGCAGCTCGGGTCTCGGACAATTGCCGGGCGAGGTTCATCTCGTTTCGCTCGGCTGCTTCAGTGGCCAAACCGGAACGTTTTCCAATCAAGTAGGAACGTTTGTACATGAATTCGGCCACAATCTCGGGTTGCGCCACGGTGGATTTCAAAACCAAAATTACAAACCAACCTACATTAGCGCGATGAATTATCACTACCAACTCTCGGGCGTACTCTCAAGATTGAACAGCAGGGGTTGGGCGCAGTCCGGCATTCAACTCAATCCATTCGGCCTCTCCAATGGACTACTCGCCGCCTTGGGTGAAACCGACCTCGACGAAAACTACGGCATCGGTATGGGCCGGCCAATTAATTTCAATTGCGACGGCGACTCCACCGATCCGAGCGTCATTCAAAACATCGATACATTCTCTAACTTTTGTTCATCAATCAGTACGCTCGCAACCGTTCAGGACAACGACGACTGGGACGACATTCGAACCCTGATCGGTTCGAAATCGTTTCGCGCGGCATCCGCGTCCGCTATCGATTCGGAGGAATGCATCACGTTCGACGAATATCAGCTTCTACCCGAAAGCCAGAACGAGGCGCTCATCGACGCACTCAATCGCTCCGGAGCCAAGGCCAACAACGGTTCGCTAGGTTTTCCCATCAAGTGGTTCACGATCTACAACGACGGCGGCGCAAGCCTTGACATCACCGCGGCAACGCCGGACATCGCTGCGCCGTGGCTCGCGTTTAATCCTGCACTACCGCTGAGCATCCCGCCGGGCGAATCGCGCATTCTCCAACTCATCGTGGACCGGCCGATAGCCCCAGCGGGTGTGACGACCACGACGGTATCCCTTACATCAAACGACCCGTCCATCGGCGGTGGATTCGACTGGCCGGAAGTGGAAGTCACGCTCCCCGCAAGTTTGGTCCCGGATGTCTTCACCATCACACGCACGGACACCGATCCATCTAACGCGTCCATCGTCGATTTTGACGTGGAATTCACGGAAAGCGTTGCAGGCGTCGACGACACGGACTTTAGCCTCGTCACGACCGGCGTCGTCGGCGCTGTAATCACCGGCGTTTCAGGATCGGGCGCAGACTATACCGTCTCGGTCTCCACCGGCGCGCAAGACGGAACGATTCAATGCAATCTCCTGGATAACGACTCGATCACAAGCACCGCAACGGCGACCGCATTGGGCGCGGCGGGTGCAGGCAACGGGGACTTTACCGGCGGAGAGATTTATCACATAGACAAGAGCGCTGGAACGATGTTTGACAGTACCGATGCGCCAAAAGTAATCGTGGATGATGCGACCATCACATCGGTAATCGTGGTCTCTCCCATCTCCAAAGCGATTACGACCATGACCGATTTAAACGTCACACTCGATATCACGCATCCGTCTGTCGAAGACTTGGATGTTTTTCTCGAATCACCGACCGGCA
>JAJDAB010000501.1 GCA_029262095.1 Candidatus Hydrogenedentota bacterium | reverse complement strand
GCACTGGCCGATTGAGGATCGTGTACGTCGTGCAGTGTGCACGACATCGCAGACCTCGAAAGCCGTGGTGTTCCCGGAGTGTTTGTCGCATCGAGCGAATTCATTGATGCCGCCGAAACGCAAGCGAATGCGTTGGGCCATGACACGGCACGTGTATTCGTCCAACACCCCATTCAAGACCGCACCGACGAAGAGGTCGAAGCACTTGCCGATAAAGCAATCGATGAGATCTTGATCGCCATTACGAACTAGACCTATCTCGTGTGTCGATCGCGAATTGCTTCCTCCCCCTTGACGGGGGAGGATTGAGGAGGGGGTGAATCGGCCCCAATCCGATTGTACAACCAACCCGGAGATCTCTCATGGATCGGCGCACATTTCTCAAGTCGGCAACGGTTAGTGCGGCAACCATTTCAGCCACGAGCCAAGCGCTCGCCGCCGTCGAAGGTGGCCAACCCCCAATTGCCATCTCCAGTGCCAACGGCCTGCGCGCAACGGATAAAGCAATGACGTTGCTGCGCGACGGCGCGGATACGCTCGATGCGGTTGTTGCTGGCGTGAATATCGTAGAAGAAGATCCCGACGACATGTCGGTTGGATACGGTGGCCTGCCGAACGAGGACGGAATTGTACAACTCGATTCATCAGTCATGCACGGCCCTACGCGCGGTGCGGGATCCGTCGCCGCATTAGAACAGATTGTTAACCCTTCCAAAGTCGCGAAGCTGGTCATGGAACGAACGGACCACGTGTTATTGGTGGGGGAGGGCGCGTTGCGATTCGCGGTGGCGATGGGTTTCGAGAAACAGGACTTGTTAACGGATCGCGCGCGCGAGGTATGGATGCGTTGGAAGCGAAATCTAAGCGAACGCGACGACTGGATCGATCCATCCGATCGATTGCCGGGCGGCGAAGAGTCCGCGGCGCTCGACATTCCGTTTACTTACGGTACCATCAACTGTAACGCCGTTGACGCGAACGGAGATATCAGTGGTGTGACTACGACCAGCGGCCTGTCCTTCAAGATTCCCGGACGTGTGGGCGATTCGCCGATCATCGGCGCGGGTCTATACGTGGACAATAACGTGGGCGCGTGTGGGAGCACCGGTCGCGGCGAGGCCAATCTCAAGACCTGCGCTAGTTTTCTTGCCGTCGAGTTCATGCGTGATGGCGCGTCGCCGGAAGAAGCCGGGCTGAAAGCGCTGAAACGCATCGCGGAGAACACGACTGAACCGTACTTGCTCGACGACGACGGTCGCCCCAATTTTGACGTTAAGTTTTACGCGGTCAACAAAAAGGGCCAGTTCGCAGGCGTCGCGATGTGGAGTGGCGCACAATATGCCGCGCACGATGGCAAGGAAAATAGGTTGCGCGATTGCGCCTATCTGTACAAACGCGCATGAAAATCAAAAAAACGACCGGACGCGTGAGCATCCGGTCGCGATTGTGTCACAATTGGGTGTAAGTCAGCCCGTTTCGAATAGCGTGCCGAGTTTCATCGCCAGGCTCATGTCGCCCTTGATTTTCAGCTTGCCCGTCAAGAAAGCGGTCTGCCCGTTGAGCTTTCCGCTGACCATGTCAATGTAATCCGAATCCGCAACCGTGATTGTAATGTTCGGGTTCTCATGCTCGCCTTCGCCGACCGTCAACTCACCGTCGGCAATCGCTGTGTACCACTTGCCGCCGCCGTCGCCGGTGACGTCATACTGATAAACCGCGTTCATGCCTGCCGCAGCGTCTTTCTTGAACTTCGTAGGCATCTGTTCGAAAATTTCTGGTACCGTTGGCATTGTTACCCTCCTAATTGCAGCGGCCGCCTTGCAGCCCCTCGCTCTTCCACAGTGTATCCAAAAAATCGTCGCAATTCTCGCAACGCGTTAACCCAAGTATTCCCGTATGGTTCTGTTCACTTCGTCCGCAGCCTCATGTTGCACCCAATGGGTCGCATCTGGAATCCGATGAATACGTAAATCCGGGACGTATTCATCCAGCCCGTCCAATAAAGATGGAAGCAAGGCCGTATCCTGCTCACCCCAAATCACTAAAGTCGGTACCGAGATATGAACCGCCGGAATCTTCACGTCTTTCGGTGGCTCGACTTCGGGCGCGCCATCCCTCAGATCAGGCGGCGCACCGGGCATCGCGCGATAGTAATTCAAAGAACCCGTCAATGCGCCGGGCTGGCTCCACGCCTCAACGTATGCATTCTTATCCGCTGCCGTGAGTCCTGCCGAATCCAACATGCTTCCGAATGCGAACTGCTTCATTAGCGCAAAGTCATCTCGCGAAAGAATGGTTTCGGCTTTAGGATTTCGGAGTAGATTAACGTATTGACTCGCCTCTTGCTGCGCACGATTATTCACTATCTCGCGAGCAAACATGGAGGGGTGAGGTGCGTTCAAAATGACAAGCTTGTGAAGTTTTTCCGGGTACCACGCCGCGAACGGCCAGGCGACCGCGCCGCCCCAATCGTGTGCAACCATGACGACCGGCCCGTCGCCCAATGTATCGATTAGGCCAGCCAAATCGGCCGCGATTTCCTTCACCGTGTACGCATCAACGCCCTCGGGCTTATCGGAGAGATTGTATCCGCGCAGGTCTGGCGCAACGACGCGGTAGTCTTGCGCGAATTCCGGGATCTGTTTCTTCCAGCAAAACCAAAACTCGGGAAAACCATGCACGAAGACGATGGTGCCCCGCGAATTACCCGATTCCGGACCTTGCACGGCACAGTGCAAGCGGATGCCATTGGTCTCAAAGTATTCGTGTGCAACGTTGAGTTGCGCTGTCATGTTGGTGTCGGTCACTTCGCGATTACTTCTCGGCCTTCAACGCGCCCAGAAACCACTTCGCCGCTTCATTGGCCGAGTCGCGCCCTTGCGCCGCGGAAACCCCGGCGATATACGATCCGTGTTGGAAAGCCGCATCGAAGAAACCGCCGCCCATATCGCCGGAGACACATTCAACGCCGCCAAGGTCGGTTTGTTCGACCTCGTCGCCATACTTCTCGAGGTAGCCCAAGTACTGCTTCGTCTTGTCGGTTGCAACGGCTTCACTTTCTTGCTTCGACAAGAACAGCGTGACGTTTTCATCGCCAAATGCATATTCCGCAGTGAATGTGTTTGTCATGAAGCTCAGCGCCATCGCATCGATCTGAAAGTACTGGACCGTCTCATCCTTACGATTTTCTTTGGGCAGACTATCGAGGCCCCAGACCGAACCACCGTCATCTTTGAGCGTTGCTTCGATGGTCTTACCGATCTCCGTAACCCGATCTTGTACGTCCGGGGTGTCATGCGAAGCAAGCACTGTCAAGTAATATTGGCCCTTCCATAGAAACAAGTCGCGATCGGTGCGGTAGGCCATGCGGCCTAGATCGAAGTGCGGGTTGCCGGGACTTCGCTCAACCGAAAATACGCCGTAGCCGCCCATCGCTGTCCGCATGTCGTACAAAAAGACATCGATATACTTCGTGGAGTCTGTTTCATTAAGAAACGTGACAAATGTCATCCCAACGATGTCGTACGAGTTATACAACTCCGACCGCCCGTTAATCTTGTCGTAGAGATTGGTAATGGTATAGCGCTCGACTCCACCCGGTTTCTTCCAGCCTATGGGAGCGTCGAAATCGAGTGCTTGCGCGATGGCCTCTGTCTCCGCGCGCATCTCCTCCGTAATCTTTGACGGGTCGTATTCGACTGATTTGAACTCGCCTTCCTGTCCGATTGCGGGGAGCGAAAGCAGGCCAAGTGCACACATTGCCAGAAAACATGAGTACCGCTTCATGAGTGGGTATTCCTCCGTACATCAGTCCGAATCACAGCCGCCGGACGATCAACAAAGTCTACCAAATGGAAGACCCCAAAGCCACCGTCCCCCAAGATGTTACGGCGATAATGGCCGGGTTGACAGCATTTTGGCCTTGCTTTAGAGTTAAGCTTCAAGTAACGCGAGAACTGCGGGCGAAGGCTGCTAGCCGGACATTCCCGCCAAAACCGTGCCACGGCACCGGAAGGGTTTTGGGTATGAGCGAACCGACCAACACGCAGGGTCTAGATCGACGCGATTTTATGAAGGTAACTGCTGCGGCTACGGCTACCGCCGCCGTTGCATCGGGCGCAAAAGCAGCACCAGTCGGCCTGAAAACCCCCGGTGCGGACGGACTCATCCACCGCAACGAACGCCCCGACGTCATGACGTACCGCAAACTGGGCAACACGAATTTCATGTGCAGCCGGTTGGTATTCGGTTGCGGCGCTGCATTGACCGGTGGTAAGGCGGTTAAACTGCTCGAAAGCTCGTTCGAACAAGGCATCAACTTCTACGACGTCGGAACCGACGTCTACTACAAGGGCGCTGAGCGCCATCTTTCCGCATTCCTAAAGCGCCATCGCGATGACGTGTGGGTGACATCCAAAGGCATGATCCGGCCTACACCGAATCGCGAATTCGGTAAGCCGATGAGCGTAGCCGAAGGTAAAGACGCCGCGAAGTTCTGGGTCGAGCTCATGGAACGCAGCTTGAAAGACCTTGATGTCGATTATATGGATGCCTATTACCTGATGGGTATTGGCGATGCGGCGATCGTGAAAAGTGAAGAATTGTATGCGGCATTTCAGAAAGCGAAAGAACAGGGCAAAGTTGGTCACTACGGCGTCAGCACACACAAAGATGCCGCAAATATCCTCCTCGCGATGGCTGAGACTGGCTGGTATGACGTCGCCATGATTGCCATAACGCCTGCGGGCTGGTACGACTGGGACAGCAAGAGCCTGCTCCAGGATACGGACAACATGAAAGCACTGAAACCCGTGTTGGCGAAAGCGTCCGAAGCGGGTATTGGCCTGATGGGTATGAAAGCCGCCCGGTTCCTCGCAGGTAAGGAATGGTTGGGTAAGGGCGACGATTCGGCCTTTGATTCGCACTACGATGACAAGCTGATGAAGTCTGGCCTATCCGGTATCCAACGCTCCTACGCGTACGTGCTTGAGAACGGTATGGACGTTGTAAATGCCGACATGCAGAGCTTCGAACACATGGAAGCCAACCTGCAAGTCGCGCGGTCGTCACACGAATATTTCGCATAGTCCGAGTGCGCTGAATTAGGCATTGCCGGGGCCGTTTCCATATACTGGGGACGGCCCCTTTTATATCCAGAAACGCAAAACCGAAAGGAATCGAATGATGCGTTTGTCTCTCACGATCTGGGCGATCTCCGTCCTGGCGTTCCCTGCGATTGCACTCGAATTCGAGTATGAATGCGCGCATCAATCGGCCTACCCATTCGGAATGGATTCCGGCGAGGCCACCCCCCAATATGGACGCGACCGTGCATTCGACGTGACGCACATTAAGCTGGACGTTGGCCTCGACTTTGTCGCCGAATCGATTTCCGGCGTGGCGACGCACACATTGAGGCCCATTGGAATGGCTGCGACCGAAGTCGCGTTCGATGCTGTGAATCTGGACATTCGTTCCGTGACCGACGGCGGGGGATCGCCGATCGACTTCGAAGTCACCAACAATAAACTCCGAGTCTACTTTGCCAACCCGATCCCTGCTAACACCACGGTCACCATCGCGATCGATTACACATCGACACGACCGATTCGCGGACTGCATTTCCGCACGCCACGTCTAGGCTACTCGGACGCTGAAACCCAGGCGTGGACGCAGGGCGAACCTGAAGACGCAAGGCATTGGTTTCCATGCATCGACTATCCCAACGAGCGTGCCACGACCGAAGTCATTTGCACGGTCCGCGACGACTACGTTGCACTCTCAAACGGGAACCTAGTCGGTACGACCCACGATTCCGCACACAGCAAAAGAACGTTTCACTGGCGTCAGCGGCAAGACCACGTGACCTACCTCGTATCGCTTGTCGCCGGTCCCTTTATTTCCGTGCAAGACCGCGCAGACGGCATCCCCTTGTTTTACTACGCCTTGCCGGGTCAAGAAGACGATGCGCGCAAAACCTACCGCAATACACCCGCGATGATGGAAATCTTTCAAGAAAAGATAGGCGTTTCGTATCCATACTCCCGCTATTCTCAGGTATCGGTTGTCGACTTTATCGCGGGCGGCATGGAGAACACGACAATCTCCACCATGACGGAGCGAATCATTCTCGATGATTCCGCGCGGCTTACACGGTCGATGGACGGTCTCATCGCACACGAATTGGCCCATCAATGGTTCGGCGATTTGATGACATGTCGCGATTGGTCGCACATCTGGTTGAACGAAGGGTTTGCCACGTATATGGAAGCGGTCTATCAGGAGCACCAATTCGGACGCGATGATTTGATCCACGATATGCTTCAAAACCATAAACAGGTGCTTGCTGCGGATGGGGGAGAGGGAAAGAAGCCGGTCGTATCGCGTCTGTACAACGATCCAAACGGCGTATTTGGATACCGTCCCTACGCGAAAGGCGCTTCCGTGCTACACATGTTGCGCAACGAACTCGGCGATGACACGTTCTGGAAGGCGATCACCGCATACGCGACACGTCATCAAAACAAAGTGGTCGAAACGAATGATCTCCTGCGTACCGCCGAGGAGGTCTCGGGCAAAAGCCTCGAAAAATTCTTCGATCAATGGTTGTATCACACAGGATTCCCAGCGCTTTCGATTGAGTACGCCTGGGAGAACGATCAAAAACTCGCGAAGGTTACCGTTCGGCAAACGCAAGAAGTAACGGATGCGACACCACTGTTCGTGTTCTCGACTTCGATAGCGTTCCATGGGGAAGGCACTGTACATGTAGAACCGGTTTCCATTAGCGACGAATCGCATACGTTCTACGTAGCGCTGGAGGAACGGCCGGCATTCGTCCGGTTCGATCCCGAATCGTTTGTGCTCAAGACTGTTAAGTTCAACAAACCAAAGCCCATGCTGTTCACCCAACTCAAAAGCGATCCAAGCATCGCTGGGCGGTACCAGGCGTGTGAACAACTCAGCGAAAAGAACGGCGAAGACGTCATCGATGCCCTTTCGCTTTCGCTCAAGTCCGATTCTTACTGGGGCGTGCGCGTGAAAGCGGCGGAAGCCCTGGGGGAAATAGATGACAATCGGGCGTTGCAGGCCTTGTTGGACAACGCCGACACGGCCGAAAGTCGTGTAAGACTAGCCATTGTTAAAGCCGTTGCGACCATTGACAACCCGCAGGCCAGAGCGGCGCTCCTTGAGGCCATCGAGAAAGATCCAGCCTCGTATATCGTCGCCGCGGCGATCGACGGCCTAGGCTCGCAGCGGGACCTCGACGCGATTCCAACCATTACCCGCGCCCTCGACCGCGATTCCCATTCCGAGGTCATTCGGTCCGCGGCGCTAAACGCGCTCGCCGATCTACGTGCCGAAGAGAGTCTCGAAAGCATCGTGCCGTATACCTATTCGCCAGCGCCGCGTGCTGCACGCCGTACAGCGATTGCCGCCATCGGCAAAGCAGGCGAATTGATGGAGGACAAGTCACGTGCACGCGAAGTGCTCACCGATCGACTGGCCGATCCACATCCGTTCCGCAGAGCCGCGGCGATTAGCGCGCTCGTAACCCTAGGGGATGTTCAAGCGATCGCTGCGCTAGAAAAACTTGCTGATACCTCCAAGAGTGATCGTGAAGCCAAGAGCGCACGCGAGGCGATTCGGAAACTGAGGACAAAGAAAGAGCCTAGCGCAGAAATGAAGGCACTGCGAGAAGAAGTGGATGCGTTGAAAGACGCGAGAAAGAAACTCGAGGAACAGTTCGAAACCCTTGATGATCGCGTGAAAGCGATCGGTGTCGTGCCCGAGACAGAAGAAGAACCCGGCGAATCGTCCTAGCTACTTATTTCACTATGCGAAGAACGATTAAGCGAGCAACTGTTCGTTCGTGACCTTCGCGAGTTGCAGTATGACACGCGGCCGATCCGCTTTCTGGTGATTGACATTGCCGTGACACCGAATCTCACCGACGAAACCGTACTTATTGTCCGGGTGAAGATGAACTGACGCGCTCTTGTAGTGGCGGCAATATTGATGCAACAAGCCGCCGACCTGATTCATGGCGCAGAACACGCGAATCATTTTGTTGGGTTCAATGCGGATGACCTCGACTTCGTCCGAACCAAACTGGCTCGCCAGGCCCGAGAGCATCCAATTGATCGCCTTGTCCGTATCGCGAAACGTTTCGTGCATATCCGCAGCCCTCGCGTGATCCGGCCCAAGGACGTTCTGACTGCCAAAACTTCCGCCCAGGCTCAGAAACCCACACAACTATAAGTTTACCCTGACTTTGACGGATTTTGCGGGTCAAGCGTTGCTCGTAAGTCGATAAGCTCAGTTG
>JAJDAB010000500.1 GCA_029262095.1 Candidatus Hydrogenedentota bacterium | reverse complement strand
CTTCGCGTTCGGCATCCGTCACTTCGCCATGACCGTTCTTGCCAATCGGCCCGCCTCGCGTCCGATAAAGCTGCCTAACCCGGGACCATAATACGATCGTAAATCGACTTCGTAGCCCCCGTGCCCATATTCCTGCGCGTTCAAGATGTAACCGATGTAGTCATTCGCAAGTCCAATCACGACCGCTTCGGAGAAGCCAGCGCTGCGCACCCAGGCTTCCGTCGCCCAGCCCACGGCGCACACCGGCTCACCCGGCAATCCCACGAGCGCCCAGTCGCCCAACTGAATCAACTGGAGTTCAGCATACCGTGGCAATTGGTCCTCCGCCATTGACATGAGATGGGCGTATTGCCCGTTTCGAGCGTTCTCGCTGAATTCAAAAGGGGGGAGGTTCGGCGTAATTCGGTCGGCGTTCAAAATAACGTCTGGATTTAGTTGGACATCCCGCGCCAGCTCAATCGCAATCGCCGCCAGCCGTCGGCCAAAGTCTTCGACCCGCGCGTAGGCATCATCGCCCGCCGCGCCCGCCGGTGCTTGATCGCCTTCAGCGCCATTGGCGTATAGCGCCACCGCACCCGGAAATGTCGCTTCTACTTCGCGCTGCAACACGCCTGGCCACTCGGCGGACAGATGCATATTGTCAGCGCCCAGAATCGTTGGATGCGTCGCGAAATGGACCAAGATCGCCAGTGGCTCTTGTTCGTCGCTGTCTATGCGCACTATCGACAACGCCGGGTTAATCGCGGGCGTTTCACCATCCGCGATACGCCGTGCTTCGTCGTATCCCCATCGGCGATTGCGCGTGAATCCCTCGGCCAATCCCTTTTTGTAGCCGACCGTTACCGGCTGCGCTGAATCGTGGGCTCGGCGCACGGCGTTGCCAATCGATTTCGTCATGGGCCCAAGAATTGCCGGATCGAATTTTCCGAATTGCAGCTGCCAAAACCGAGCGCGGTAAAACGACGGGCCTGAGTGATTGTGAGAAGCACAGACCATCACGTTTTCCGCAGTCAAACCGAGGTCGTCCACATTTTTGAGGATCGCCTGCTTGATTTCCGGCGTCATCGATCGTAGATCGCAGGTAATTAGAACTGCTTGTACGTCTCCATCACGCAGGTAAAGCACTTTCGCCTGTAGTCGGTCTCGAACCCCTAGGGATGGTTTGCCGTTCCGAGCGCCGTACCCCGCCATAGGGACTTCATACGCTTCTACATCGGGCGTGATGTCGCAGACCGCCACCCCCGCCTCTAACCCGAACACGGGTCGCGTTGCGGCTAACAGCAAACCCCCAAGAATCCACAGCACTCGCCTCATTGGAACTCCTATCCGTTTTCAGAGATTCGATTGTGGCTAAACATCGTGGCCACAGCAAGCATCCCGATCAACTCAACAGTTGACAGATTGCGTCGCAATCCCTACCCTGATTGCAGTTAGGCGAAGACGTATGAAGCCTCGATTCTTATTCATATACATGACATTGTTTGCGGTTGCTTCTTTCCTTTCCGACGGTTCCGTTGCCCAAGCGCAAGACGAAGACGCAACGAATCTGATTGCCCAACTTCAGGCTACATTGAAGGACCGTCAATATCGGCGACTACATCGGCTACTGACCGAACACCCGGACGCGATTTCGTTACGCCTGCGCGATGGCGGCGTTCTGCTCCACGCTGCCGTCTCGACCAAAGACCTCGACGCCGTCAGAACGGTGATCGGCCACGACCCCGAAATCGATGTTGTCGACGAACGCGGCGAATCG
This sequence comes from Candidatus Hydrogenedentota bacterium, assembly GCA_029262095.1. Taxonomy (GTDB): domain Bacteria; phylum Hydrogenedentota; class Hydrogenedentia; order Hydrogenedentales; family SLHB01; genus JAJDAB01. The sequence goes on along the minus strand of JAJDAB010000500.1, from coordinate 27,245 downwards.
CCGCTTCACCGAGCAGCCAAGGGCGGCCTGGTCGAAATCGTCAATGAGTTGTTGAAGGAAAACGCGAACCCCAACTTACGGAATCGCGCGGGTGCAACACCACTCCACCGCGCAGCTGGCGCGGGCGAAGCCCAAGTCGTCGCTGCTTTACTTGAGGCCAACGCGGACCCCGCGTTACTCGCTGGTACGTCTCAACACACGGCGCTACATCTTGCCGCGGAAAAGGGCGACATCGATACGATTAAAGCCCTATGCGAGGAACCGGACGTTTCGATTGAGTCAGAAGACCGAAGTGGCAATCGCCCGCTTCACGCGGCCACCGGAAAAGGCAACGTGGAAGCTGTCGGTTTTCTGCTAGATCGTGACGCGAATCCCAATGCCACTAACGACGCGGGGACGACCCCTCTGTTCCTGGCGGCGAAGCGAGGGGACACCGTGCTAATCGGGAATCTGATCGAAAACGGCGCGCTTGCGAATCGTTCCGACCACAAAGGAAATACCGCGTTACACACGGCCGTTTCGCGAAAGAGACTTGAGGCCGCGCACCAGCTTGCCGCAGACGATCATGTGGACGCAGACGCTCGGAACGACAAAGGCATCACGCCGCTACACATCGCTGCAAAGGCCGGTGATATCGATTTCGTCCGCTTGCTTATTGATGCGGGCGCGGATCACGCTGCCCCGGATGCCAAAGGCGCGACTCCGCTCCATTACGCCGCCAATTGGGCTCGAAATGATTTACTCACGATTCTTGCTGCTGATGGCGTCATCAACGCAGAAGACGAAAGTGGTCAGTCAGCCCTGTACCTCCCGGTGAAACGTGGCGATGTTTCTACGATAGACGCATTACTCGACCTAGACGCCAACATCGACCATCGCGATGCTGCAGGGATAACTCCACTTCACGTCGCAGCCGACTGGCGGCAGACGAAGGCGATCGAAACGTTGCTTCGGCGTGGCGCAGATGCGTCCGTCGCCGATCGGAAGGGCAACTCTCCTTTACACCGGGCCGCGCTTCGAGGTGCGTTGGATATCGTGCAAGCGCTCGTTGAACATTCGCCGGTGAATGCCGCCGATGCCGCGGGTTTGACTCCCCTGCACTTGGCTGCGCGTGGCGGACACGCGGGTATCGTAAGGATGCTGTTGGAGTCGGATGCACAATCGACGGCGCGAGATGCGATCGGCGATACGCCGCTTCATCTTGCAGCGAAGGCCGGGCGCAATGGCGCCGTTGCGCAACTTCTGGAGGGCGACGCGGATCTCATGGCCACGAACAGTCGTGGCGAGACTCCGCTTCATGCCGCCGTGTGGGCCGGTTACGCGGCCACCGCACAAACCATTTTGGCGCGATCACCTGAGGTAAACGCCGTCACCGATCGTGGCAAGACGGCGCTCCACCTGGCTGCCCTCGGTGGGCATACGACGCTGATTGAAGTCCTCATCGAACACGATGCCGATGTAAATGCACGCGATCAGCAGGGTGCGACTCCACTGTTCGGCGCTGCCCTTCAAGGTCACGCAGAATCCGCGAGCGCGCTTCTTGCCAATGGAGCGGATAAAGCTGTCTTGAATGAATTCGGTCGAACGGCATTGGACTACGCGACCAAGTACTCGCACAACTCCGTCGCACAGCTCTTGACGCCGGGGACCTCGTAGGTCATGACGACCGAGCAGTATGACGTCGCGGTTCTTGGTCTGGGCGGCATGGGTAGTGCTGCGCTATACCACTTGACCAAGCAGGGTGTATCCGTTTGTGGGATCGAACGCTTCGGGATGGCGCATGATCTCGGCAGTTCGCACGGAACGACACGCATCATTCGTAAGGCCTATTTCGAGCACCCCGACTACTTACCATTGCTCAATCGTGCTTACACGCTCTGGCGCGATCTCGAAGACGCGAGCGGCCAAACCCTATTCGAACAATCTGGCCTCATCCTTTCAGGACTCCCGGATTCGCCTGTCATTCAAGGCCTTGAGCGGTGCTACTCGGAACACGATTTACCACACGAACAGGTGAGCGCGACCGATGCCCAACAGCGGTATCCGGATTTCCAGTTCCCGATCGATCATACGGTATACATCGACCCTGAGGCCGGATATCTCCACGTGGAGCGAAGCATTGAACAGCACATTACCCTAGCGCAAAACGCGGGTGCACGCGTTCTTATTCATGAAGACGCGCTGTCCTGGGGCGCTGACGGCGACGGGGTGATTGTGAAGACGGCACACCGCGAAATCCGGGCCAATACGCTCGTGATTTGCGCTGGTCCCTGGGCGCACGAGATTCTCGATGAAATCAATATCCCCCTCACGATTCGCCGTAAAGTCCAAACGTGGTTCCGCCCGAATGCGAATGCCGACCGAGCGGAATCCTTGCCCGCGTTTTTCTTCGATATGGGATGGGGCACGTTTCACGGAGTTCCCGCGCTCAACGATCTGGGGATCAAGCTGGCCGAGCACGGCGGAGGCGAAGAAGTAGACGATCCGGACGAAGTGCGGCGAAAGGTTTATAAAGACGATACGGCGTCGGTCGAACGGATGGCCGCCGAAGTGCTTCCCGGCTTCGATTTAGAAGAATCTCATGTCAGCGTTTGCATGTACGCCATGACACCGGACGAAAACTTCATCGTTGATCGGCATCCCAACCACGAGAACGTGTACGTTGCTGCTGGATTCTCCGGACACGGCTACAAGTTTGCACCGGTCATCGGTGAGACACTTGCACAACTTGCGCTTAACGGTGCGACCGATCACCCAATTGAGTTTTTGAGACTCGACCGACCTGCGCTACAGCCGAACGCTATTTCGTAACCGTTAACACAGCGTCCGTGCGAATCGGTGCGCCATCTTCCTGCGCGAGGGGTTGACCATCTACGTCAAACGTCGAAATCTCCAAGACGTGTTGTCCTGCTTGCAACGTTGGGAGCACCGGTACACGTCGAGACCAAATTCCGTCGCCTTCCGTTCGGTCTCCTTGCGTGCCGTTGTCGAACAGGTCCAGTGTTCGATCGGAAACATCCCGAAACGTCGCTGCTACGGTGTCGACCTGTTTGTCAGGGTCATTGACCGAAACCGTAAGGAGTGCGTTACCGCCGGCCTTAGCCGTTGCGGGATCGAACTTCGCGTTGAACAAAGCCAGCTTATCCGGGGCCACCAATGCCTCCGGATCCTCCGTAGCAGGAGCCGATTCATCGCCCGTCATCACGCTATGGACACTCATCCGCAACGCTTCATCTCCTCCGGAGACTTCGATATCCGCTGCATCTCCGAATCCCATATCCCGCAGATGTTGCAGAATCGGGAGCATTTCCTCAACGCTTCCCGACAACGTCACTGACACTTCAACTTGTGCCGAAGCGCTCACGGCGCCCAATAGCGCGCAAACACACACGCCTAAGCCGATTGTTCCTTTGCCCAACGTCATCGTGAAGCCCCCTCTATCCGTCGACCCTTTACTCGGCCACCACTCTACTTGCTCTATTTCCAATGATGCAACGTTTTCAACCTCAGTCGGCGCTGGCTTGGACAATGTACCCTGGTGAAAGGGGTAGGCGAAACAATCAGGCGTCGATTTACGCCTCGTTTACTACCAACACTTTGCAAACATCATCCAGGCCTGCCCGCAAAGACGCCATCATTTCCGGCAGCGCATCCAACGAAACGCGATGTGACACGAGTCCGCACGCGTCGAAATTGCCCGATGCCATGGCCTGTAATGTCTCATGCCAATCATCGTCCGGAGAGGACGTGAACCTTGAATTCCAGGTCCCGACGACGTTTAGCTCGCGTCGAAGAATTTGCCAATAGGCATCCTGCGCGAGATTCATGTCTCCAGCGGGGTTTCCGAGGAATACTACGCGGCCCCGACTTTGCGCGGACCGCAGTGCCGACTCCGCACCCGCGGCGACACCGGTCGCTTCGATCACTAAATCCACGAGTCCGCCGAAGATATCGGCCACCCACGCTGATGCGTCTTGTTCACTACCGTTGCACACTTCGAACCCAAATGCTCGCATTCGATCCAGTTTGGAGGCATCGATGTCGACCACGCCGACGGCTGCTGCGCCTAGATATTTGGCCCACAACGCGCACAAGGCGCCGATTGATCCTGCGCCAAAAACGACGACGCGATCACCGCGACAAATGCCACCACGCTTGAGCGCATGCAATGCCACCGCCGCGGGTTCGGTCATTGCCGCCGAATCAATATTCAGTCCGTCGGGCGCCAGTGCGAGATTCCATACCGGTGCACACACCCACTGCGCAAATGCGCCATCAGATCGCGATCCCAAATAGTCATAGTTCTCGCAGAGCGCATACTCTTCCGCCGCGCACATCGCACATGCACGACACGGAATCAATGGAAATACCGCCGCCACACGTCCCATCAATGCGGCGTCCACACCCTCGCCCACCGCGTCGACAATCCCTGCGAACTCATGTCCCGGAATGGTTGGAAAGCGATAGGTGCCCTTTGTGAACACGCGTGGAAGATCGGATCCGCAAACCCCACACGCGCCGATACGAACGCGGACTTCACCCTCGCCGGGGTTGGGTTGTGGCACGTCCTCTACGCGCAAGTCCCCGATCGCATGCAGGACGCAGGCCTTCATTACGAAGCCGGCAAGTCCGCTGAGACATCGAACCGGTTAAACGCCCAAGCCATCCCCGGCAAAACAAGGAGTGCTTGGGCTACCAGTACGATCCACGCCGCCGCTAACGCCGCCCACGTCGAATCTTTCAATACGAAGAGCGTAATACTGCCCGCGATGACAGCAATTATCGCGGCGACGCCAATCACAGAAAACTTCAAAAACATTAACAACATCTGTCGGCCCATGGACATGAAATCGCCCGGATTGAACCCCATAACCCGCGACGGAAACAGCAAGAACACAATGTTTTCGACACCGAACAACAAGATGTTTACTGGAATCACAAACAATGCTGCGGCCAATGCCACTTCGGGGCGTCCATTCGCCGCCGCACCGGCGGTAAATATCGCGACTTGTAGAATCAGACATACGAACACCGGCGCGATTAACTGGCCCACCGCGATCCGATACGCGGGCAATGGCAACGATTTCAACCCTTCCATCTGGTCCAGATCGCTGCGAAAATCGAAGCGAATCATCATGGTCAACAGAATCGTCAACCAGCCTGTGATTCCGTAGAGCATGAGCCATACCTGATCTTCCGAGCGTTCCTTGTTCATCAACGTGATGGCTATCCCGACCGCAATTACGGCCGTCACAGTCAACAGCGATCGCGAGTTACGCATCGCCGTCGTTAACTGCCGTCGCGCGATTGGACCCGCCCCGCCCCAGTATGGCAATTTCGGCGATCGCCCCCACGCTTTGGTACTGGTTGGTGGCGCGACGCCGGTCTTTTTCGCGCTCTGAATCCGTGCATACCAACGCTGGCTAACGGCGATCGCGGACTCCCGATACTCGGCATCCAACCAGAAAATAAATAGGCAAAGCGCACCGTTGATCCCTAACCCGACCGTGATCCATAGCACGCCGCCAGGCCAAAACGGATCTGCGTACATCACCTTCACAAACGGTTCGACCGGCCATACGATAAAACGAAGTAGCGATTCCTGATGTAGTGACGCGATCACTTCTGTCGCAGAACCGGCGCTTATTTTCCCAGCGTTCAACCACACTGTGACGATTGCGACGCTGGCCGCTCCAACTAGAATTCCTTTACGAATTCGTGTGACCGCCGACTCCGCTACTGACTGCCCCGCCAAGAGAATGGCCATCGTCGAGAGTTGTATAAACGCGAGCGCGAGCCAAAGGCCCAGATAGGCTGGCCCCCAGGCCGGCACATAGCGCGACACCACGACCGAAAAAATGAGGGCAGAAAACGTCGTGCTAAAAATGGTTCCGATTAGTTTGTACGCCAATAATTGTCGTCGGGAAATTGGTGCGGCAAACAGAAAATCGATCTCGCTCGGCGAATAATAGATGGCGCGTTCGCCAGCGGCAGTCGTTATGGATAACACGAGCATCAGTAAGATGAAGAACGGCGCGGCATCCTCGAACCAGGCGACGTCCTGCTTGTCGCCCACGATTCCAGCGAACAGGATAGACCCCGCCCACATCGCAACGAGCAGGCCGCCGAATGCGAACATGATGATGCGTTTGGGCGACCCCACGTTTCGTTTGAGACCGCGAAACGCCGCGCGAAATCGCAATTGATATAGCGTACGTAAACCTGGGTGCAGCACGTCGAATCCGATGCCCTATTTCGCAGGACCGCGCCGTGTGTCAACGCCGGAATTCAACTCGCCAACTCCTTCGGCGGCTCATCCTCTGTTGCACGAAAGAACGCCTCCTCCAGCGTCGCGCCTTCCCCCGCGAACTGGTGCCGGGCTTCCGACGTCGATCCAAAAAACAGCAACTGACCCCGATGCAGAATGAGTAAATGCGAACACAAGTCTTCCACGAGTTCCAAGAGATGCGAGCTGACGACGATGCTCGCGCCGGCCTCTGCTCGCGACAGCACCGAGGTCTTCATCGAGCGAATCCCTTTTGGATCCAAACCGGTATGCGGTTCGTCGAACAGAATTACTTTTGGTTCGCGTAAGTACGCGCAGCAAATCGCCGTCTTTTGTCGCATGCCGCGCGACAGTTCGGAGGCGAGTGCGCCGCGCTTTGGTTCCAATTCGAATTGCGTCAACAACGATTCCGCCGTCGCTTCCCAATCCGACAGTGCATACGTGCCCGCAATAAATTCGAGATGTTCCCAAACGGTCAGCGCATCAAACAGTTTCGGGTCGTCGGGGATATACGCCACCCGCCGTTTCGCTTCGATGGGATCTGTTACGACGTCGTGACCAGCCACTTCCAACGATCCACTCGTTGGTGGAATCACACCGGCCAATGACCGCAAGGTCGAGGTTTTCCCCGCGCCATTCGGTCCGACCAACCCGAGTACTTGGCCCGGCTCCAACACAAAAGATAGCCCCTGCACAGCAACCACGTCGCGATAGGCTTTTTGAAAGTTTTCAACTCGAATCATTGGTATTTCTTCACAAATGGGGTGAGGGCAAACGTCGTGCCCGGCCGGAAACGCCCTATTCTGCCAATCCGCGAGACCGCATACAAACCCTGCCTAGCAGTCACCCGAAGCGAATCGCGATTAAGCACCACAATGCGGACTCATAGACCCGAGGGTCCGCGCCGAGATTTACGACCCAGTACCGTACAAGGAGTGATACGCGGCATAATTCCCTAATACTTTTTTTACATAGTGACGGGTCTCATTGAACGGGATCGCATCCACGAATCGCTCCAAGTCGCTCGTGCGATTGCGGCGACGCCATTTGTCCAAATTGCCGGGTCCCGCATTGTACGAGGCCAGCGCATACACCAGATTCCCATCGGACCGACGAATCATTTGGCGAAGGTAATAGGATCCAAGCCGCAGCGAATTTGCCGGATCGTCCAAGTTCGCCGCGTGGTGTGCCGAGACATTCGACTCGGTGCGCGCGACAAATTTCGCCGTTGGCGGCATCAATTGCATGACGCCTTGTGCACCTGCGCTCGAACCAATCTTCGGACGAAACGTACTTTCCTGCCGCGCAATTGCTAGCATTAAATATGGGTCGACGCCGGTCTCCGAGGCCAGTGTACGCACTTCTTCCCAGTACGGCCTTGGAAACAACACCTGCATTCGGGCCGCTGTGGGTCGGCCATTGTCCAGCCCCCAATCGGACGCGACCATCAAATCTTGCGCAGTGGCCGCCACGCCCGCATCCGCCATCACCTGAAACAACATGCCCGACCGCGGCGCGTCATCGAATTTATCGACGAGGTAAAGCGCTTCCCATTCTGCTTCGAGGAATCCCCGGCGACCGAAGAATTGTAGGCGCGCCATCCACGGTTCATTCGCCCAGCGATTCGAAGGTGCGGCCAACGGCGTCTGCGGCTGGGGTACTGGCCGCACAAACGATTCGCCCGATGTGACCCGCAAGCTCGGACCGAATTTTGTGCGATCGCCGCCCAGGAGGTGTAGGCGTTCCGCGCATCGATGTACATGAAAGTCACCCACAGGGCCGCTTGCCCCTGCAGCGTAAACCGCTTTCGCACCCTCGATATCTTTCGTTAACTCAAGCAGTCGGCCACAGCGGAATCCGGCTTCTCCAGCGCGTGCGTGCGACGGATTCGACTCCAATAATTGTTGATACAGTTCAATGGCCGTGTTTCCTGCCCGCAGCGTTTCTTTCAAGCGAGCGGCCTCGAACAACGCGTTACCCGCAAGACGGTGTAGTGGGCACGTCTCCGCGAGTCGCAAGTAATACACGACCGCGCCCCTATTGTCTTTCTTCTTCGCCAAGTTTTGAGCGAGTAGCCATAACAAGCCTGCCGCCTCATCCGACTCTGGATACCGACGAAGCATCGTTTCGATCTGTTCCAAGCCCTGCTGCCGGTCAGATGCGAACGTTAATTGCGCGTCGTATTGCAACGCTTTGCGGGCCCAAACCGTTGTCGGATGATCCGTGGCGACCGCCTGCAGAACTTTCCGTCCGTCCTCGCCGCGCCGCAAAGCGATTAGCGTGCGGCCATTCAAATACTTCCACTGGGCGAACTGATCTGGATTGTTCTGAAATGCGCCCCCAAGCCCCTGTAACAACGTGCCTGCGTCGCGTGCTTTTCCCTGCTCCACTAACGATTCGGCTGCCGCCAGGCGATGCAGTACGTTCGTCGATGCGGAAAGTTCTTTCGCGGCTCTGGCCCGCGTCCAACTGTACCGGCCATTCGTTGTCAATTGGTGCAACAACTCGTAGCCGTGCGCAGTTGTTTCGGGTTTTGTCAGTAATAATTCCGAGAGATTCTTGCGCGTGGGATCCATCCACCACAATCGCCGATCAACACTCTCCACTGCGCCAATATATAGCCGAGCATCATGTGGGTCTAGCGTCGTAAAGGAAGTTTCGATCGTTTCGGCTGCCGCCATGCGCGTCCATGGGCCATCGCCGATAATCGGCAACGTCTTTTCCAGCAATGCGACACCTTCGGCCCGGCGGCCGCTCTTCATCACATTCAATGCGTGACGGACCATGGCGTATCCCGCCAAAGGTCCGCGTTGCTCCGCGCATAGTCGATACGCATTCGCCGCAGTCGCGTAGTCCGCCCGTCGTTCCGCTTCCCGGCCTCGTTCATAGGCCTCCGAACCGGGCAGCGCCGCATCAGACGCCGCGAGCGCTAAACCAGACCAACTCGCGAGTCCAAAGAACACCACTCCAAATAATCGCTTCATATAATCAAGCCCCACGTGTCGCAAGCCAAATCTGCGCCTGCTCCAACAGCCAGTTCGGTACTTTCGGTATGGACCAGAATCATTCGCCATTCCAAGGTCCATTTGAAGATTTGTATCGTAACAGCCCTGCCCAATACGATCAAAATCTCTGAACAAAAACTCACTATTCGCTCAACGGAATAGCCGTATTACCCCCCACAATGCCAGCAGTGCCAACGTCGCAATCGACACGATGCCTCCGGCATAGAAAGCCCATGGTCGGTAGCGGAATTCGACGACATGATCACCCTCTGGAATCACGAGCCCGCGAAACAATCCATTGACCCGCATGATAGTCGCCGGTGCGCCATCCACTTCGGCCTGCCAATCCTGTGAATACGAATCGGATAACACCAATACCCCGCGCGTCGGAGTCCGTAACGTGACCACGACGTGTTCCGGCGATCGGTCTTCAACGGACGCGGTAGCGTTCATGGATGCCTCAGCATCGCTGATGCCGGCGACTTCGTCCAGCGTTCGGTACCGCGAATCCACAAAGGCAACACTGGCCACGCCAACGTCATGTTCGCGAATGGATGCGATGGCATCATCAATCGTATCGACCCACTCTACTTGCGTGACCCAATGGGCCCGTGGAATAGCCGCGTTGTTCGTGGCGTATTGATAACCCCCGCCCGCGGTAACCCAGGAAATATTGGTCTCGCTCGCGTCGAGATCTTGTCCCGCAAAAATCGTTCGACCGCCCATCGCGCCGAGCAACGCTAGGTCTGGAATATGATCGATCGTCCCGGAGGGCGAGTCTGTCGCAGAAAGCGCGCGCCACCAAGCGGCTTCCTCTCTTGTAAATAGTCCCCCAAATCCGTCGGCGCGCCGTAGCGCGTTGTTGAGCGGGCCGAATCCGTCGCGCAGGTCACCAACCATCACGGATCGGCTGCCCTCCAAACCGGAAATGGTCTCGTGATCGACCAGTACTTGATCAGATGCGTTCGCACTAAAAGGATGTCCAAATACGTTGCGCGAAGAAGTCACCAGATTAGTCCATGCCAATCCGCAAAGCACCAGGCCGAGCACCACGCGAATGGCGTTGGCGCGCGCCATTAGTAAGACGATGACTACGCCTGCGGCCACGGTGGCATATCCACGAGTCAACGTACTGCCGACGACGAAAACGCCGACGCACGCACACAGCACCAGTCCCACGCTCAGCCAGTACCATTCACGCCCAGGACCTGTGCGCTTGCGCATGATGCGGTCCGCACCTAGCGCACACCCTGCGGCGAGATAACCCATCGCCGGATACACGATCGCATACGGCGGTAACGCTCGTGGAAATTTCGGAGCGAATAGCACCCCCACAAGAATGAGCCCGACCGCTGCGATTAAATAGAGCAAGACTTCGGTCAGGCGTCGGCGCTGAAGAAGCGCTGCCGGCAAGACGATCAAGCCAATAATGCCGATATGAATCAATACGGGAAGCGATGCGGGTTCGGGTGCGACAATTTGTGCAGCGGCCTCTCGCAGCCCGCCAGGCAACGTTCCGGCAGGAATCACCGTTTGTACGAGCGTGGCCGGGTCGTCCAGGTGAATTGCCGTCCACAACACGGGCAATAACTGCACCGCGGCGATGCAGCCGGACAACGCGATTGCAGCGACATATCCACCCAACGCGCCGAACATCGACACGGAATTCTTTCGACTGGCCGTGGCAGAGACGAGCAAGATGTACACGGTGGCCAAACTTGCCGTGGCCGCGAACACGGCCAGTGCGCCGGACAACAGCAATCCAGCGAGTGCTAACCCCATGAAAACAATCGAGGCCGCCCTTGGATGATCGGCATGCTCGCGCGTGCTCCACATGACCATTGGAATCCACACCATTGCAGCGGCGAGCGGTGGCCGCGACATCGCACCGGCGGCGGCACCAGAAAACGCGAAACAAAGGCCGCCGAACAAGGCCGCAATAAACCCGACGCCCATCGAACGACCGAACAATACGAAAGCGATTCCAGCGGCAGCTAAACACGTGAACGCGTGTACCGCGAAGCCTTCGGGAAACGGCGCGAGGAGGAACACGAGGTTCATGGGTTGAAAAATTCCGACGCGCGGATCGCCGATTAGCGTGGTGCCACACAGTCGCGTCGCATCCCACAGCGGTATTCGTCCGCCGCGCAACGCCTCATACGCCTGCCGATACACGGGCGTGTAGAAACGGTGGAGGTCTTCATTTTCCGGTGAATAGGTAACGGTGGACGGACGCAGCTCGACCTCTTGCCAAAAGACGGGCGCGGCGATTACAAAGATCACGGCCAACGCGGCAAGGGGAAACAGGCCAAACTTTTCCTCAGAATTCAGTGGAGATTCCACGCGGCAAGTGTAGCAGCGGCACGCCCGTTCGCGTAACTGCCATCCTTTTCGGGTTGCCCTCTCCGACCTCGTCCATTATGGTGATCAAGCCGAACGCGGATTCGGGGGACACGGCAACCAATGACAGATCTCGTTCGAACCCAGCAGCGCTATATGGAGGAACAGTGGGAGCCATCTCCTTGGCTTCAACGCTCCACCCTCACCCCTTGGGCGGATTACGCTTGGCACGCGTCACTATTCGCATGCCGAAGACATCTTCCTGACGATCTCTCGAACCATACCTTTCTCATCGTCCAATGCGGAGCGGGCGACGACACGCATTTCTATCAGTTCGAAGGCGCCCAACGCGTTACCATCACCGACATATCCGTACGTGCATTACGCGTCACACAACAGCATTGCGATAATCCGCCAGCCGTCATCGCCGACACGCAACATCTCCCGTTTCGCGATAACGCGTTCGATTACGTCGGGGTCCGTTCCGGCCTTCATCATCTTGAACACCCGTATGATGGGCTTGCCGAAATGCACCGGGTCGCAAACCGCGGTTACTTTTTCGTTGAGAACCAAAAGACGCCGCTTGTTCCACTTCTGGTCTGGATGGGCGCGTTAGAATACGAAGAAGACGCCGGTAATCAAGTTTATCGTTTTACGCGCGGTGAGGTCGCCCAGTTTCTTGGAAAGCTTGGCGCAGCGCACTACACCATCGAAACCGCTTGGTTCTTGCAAATTCCGCCGCTCCTGGCGCTCTCGAAGTATGTGCCGGGACGTTTTCCACTCGTGTTATTCAAATCGCTACTGTTCCTGGTCAACCGCGTCTTCGGCCGCCTGGGCAATGCCTTCTGCGTTGTCGTTCAAAAATAGCGCGGTCAGATCCCCCCGGTTTACAGCCGATTACGAATCTTCTGCGAACCCGGATTCCGCTGTTCGTTCAAGAGCGTGATCATCTCTGTAAACACTTCGTTGTATTTAACGAACATGCACTTATTGAAGAACGGGCACTGGTCGCACTCTTTCAATTTCTCGTCGTCGACAAACAAAAAATAGTTCTGACCCTGCGACCGGTACCGCACCGCCATATTCGCCAGTTCCCCGAAACACTCTTTAGGTTTTCCCATCGTTACTCCTAACCCGAGCGACTACTCAAATGGCACTTCAGACAACGCCGCTGCAAATACATCCACCGATTCCGCACCGGCTTCCCGTAAGACTCTCGCACATTCTGTCACGGTGCCGCCGGTCGTGACCACATCATCTATCAGCAACACGCGATCCCCTCGAAACGCATCCGCAGACGAAACCGCGAACGCACCAAGTACATTCTTCCGCCGCGCGTCCGCCGATTTCAAACGGCTCTGAACCTGGGTCGGTCGAATGCGATACAACGAACCGGCGAGCGACGCTTTTGGAAACGTTTGCCCAATCGCCCGGGCGAGCAGCAGCGCCTGATTAAAACCTCGCTCCCGTTCGCGCACGCGGTACAACGGCACCGGCACAATGCGGGTATAAGACTCGACCTCCATTTCCTGTTCCGCGAATTCTATCATCACTTCGGCCAACGGGTCTGCTAGCCGTCTTTTGCCGTGGAACTTGAACAGCCGGATCGCTTCACCGATAGCGTCACCATAGATCGCGGGACCAAATACACGCCGAATCGCGGCATTCGGATCGCGTTGGCTGCACGGTCCGCACGGAAAATTCGGGCCACCGCCCATGCCGACGGCGACGACTTGCGGTCGTCCGCAGACGGTACAGAAGGGCCGATCGATACGGCGGCTCGCTTCCCAGCAGGTTGGACAAAAAAATCTGTTCTCATCCGTCAGCAAACGTAACCCGCACGTTTGGCAGAATACGGGCAGAAACAAATTTTTTAGGGTAAGTGTCCATCCGGAAGCGCCCATGACCCCCTCATTGTAACAAGCCCCCGTTGATTGCGCCTCGAACGCGGTATAAGCTAGGAGATCGAACGCACATTCAGGACTGACTTATAAGGTGGATACAATGAGCGCTGTGGATTCCGCAACTGAGACAAACTTCGAACACCTAGTCCGCGCGCGGCATTCGGTACGCGGGTTTCTGGACAAACCCGTTACCGAAGAAACCTTAAACACAATTTTCGAACTCGCGCAGTGGTCGCCATCGAATTGCAATATTCAGCCCTGGCTGGTTTACGTGGCGTCGGGCGCAACGCGGGATACGATGCGGCAGCGGTTTGTGGACGACATCATGAATGGTGTCCCGCAGAATCCGGACTACGACTATCCCGGAAAATTCGAGGGTGAATACCGAACGCGCCAGGTCGAATGCGCGGTCGCGATGTACACCGAAATGGGAATCGCGCGCGATGATTCCGCTGGTCGTATGAAAGCGATGCTCCGCAACTTTGAACTGTTCGATGCGCCCCATGTTTGTTTCATCGGCATGCACAAGTCATTCGGCACCACCGTCGCCATCGACGTGGGGATGTATGTGCAAACGCTTATGCTTGCAATGACGGCACATGGGATTGGTTCGTGCGCGCAGGGGAGCATGCGGTATTACCCTGATTTGGTTCGGGAGACATTTGAACTAACCGATGATGTGCATATCCTGTGCGGCATCTCATTTGGATACGAAGACCCGGACGTTCCCGCGAACCGGACCCGAACCACGCGCGTACCTTTGGCTGAAAGCGTGAAGTTCAAGGATTAGGCGGGAATTTCACTGCGGGCCCTCACATGAGCAAGCGACCATTAACACGCGTTCGAGGCATTTGTGAATCATTGCCGGAAACGACGGAAAAACGCTCGCATGGTGCACCGACTTTCTTCGTAGGGAAAAGGGTATACGTAATGTTCTTGGACAATCATCATGACGACGGGCGCATCGCAGTTTGGCTGCCTGCGCCGATGGGGTTTCAAGAGACGCTAATCGAATCCGCGCCTGAGACGTATTTTAAGCCGCCGTATGTTGGTGGGCGCGGCTGGGTTGGTATTGAGTTGAATCAAGTGAACGACGACGAGTTGTATGCCCATATCGAACAGGCGTGGTGCGTCGTTGCGCCGAAGAAACTGTTGGCTTCGTTCAAGGACAACGTCGATGACACGTTTGTGGAACCGTCGTGAACGAATCGATTCGATCGAATTAGTCGCTGACCTTAGTGGTGCTATCAGTGAATCACAACGCGCGTGCCAACCGGGCAAAGTCGAAAGAGCGTATCGGCATCCTCCGGCACCACGCGGATACATCCGCGGCTGCGATTGCCGCCCACGCTATCGATATCATCTGTCGCATGAATTCCGAATGGGGTCAGCGTTCCTTCCCTCGCGAGCCCTAACCACCGTCGACCGATTGGATTGTCCGGATCGCCAGCGCGTACAACGTCACCGCCGTTGTACCAATCCGGATTGGTCAATTTGTTTCCGATGGCGTATTCACCCGAGGGAGTCGATCCAGCGCGACCAAGTCCAATCGCGAATTCCTCGCGCAATGCGCCATCCACCAATAGGCGCATGGTGTGTGTGCGCCGATCCACGTCCAAAACCACGCCTGACGCTGCACCATACCCAGACCATTGTTTGCCTGAACGCCCGTGAAACGAATCGCTTGAATCGCGGTTCGCCGATCGAGGCTCATCGTTCGCTTCGCGTCGCGGGTAATCCGCATCGTGCACCATGAGTCGAGCCGGTCGCGGCCACGCGAGGTCCGTTACCGGTGGCGTCGTCTCAGGGAGCGGTTCTTCAAATTCGTTCTTGGGATCGTCTTGCTGATCCGTTGGCCGTACCTCGACTTTTCGCGGAGGCTGCATTTCGCGAATTATGGGTTCGAATGCTGAGTTGGCCGGGTGCCGCTTCAGATTTGCGTCCGGTTTTGCATCGCGAAGCAGCCATGGCCACAACAACATCAACAACACACCGGCTGCCAACATCGCCAAAGGCCAACGCCAAACCTTCCACCCCGTAGGCGCCTGAGCGTGTTTGCCCGATTCCCGAAAGCGCACCGGTCTCGGTAGGGTGCTGCCCCAGGATGAACGATGCGCGTGGATCTGCGAAACCGTCTGAGGCCGTAGATTGGCCATCAACGATCCGACATCATTGATCGCGTGCTTTGCATCGCGAGGCGACGAAAACGAAGTCCCGTTGCTCGGCGAGACATGGAGGTGAACACCCATATCGTAGTCGCCGTTACCGCGATCAACGGTTCGCGCCACGCGCCCGCGCGTGAGGATCATTTGCGCGCCCGCTTGCCAGCGGTCAGGGCGCATTTCGACCTCAATCGCCGTGCCTTCCGGCAACGGTCGCGCTGTACGAATGAGCACACCGTCCCGACTAACATCGATTGCGTGTCCACTTTGGGGAAGAATATCAATGTTGCCGGAACCGAAATAAGCCTCTCGCGCCAATGGTTCCCGCTGTGCGCGGCGCCGGTTTTTTTTCCGGCCCCACTCATCGTGCCTCCGCATAAGAGCCCGCCTCCACTAGATTACCGTGGATCCCTCGCCGCTCCTGGCACCGAATAATGTAGTATACTGTTTGTAAAGAGATATCTCGACCCATTTGTTGATTTGGGTTGCAATATTGGCGTAACTCATTTAAAATAATGGAGATACGTCAACGAACCGCCACGGGGATCCAAATGGAAAGTTCGCCGACAGACGTTTTTTCGAGGCTCGAATCCGCAGTATCCGCATGGTCTGATGAACTGCAATCGGCCCATGTTGATTTGGAACATCGCCTTGCTGAGGCCGCAAACAAGCTCGCCGAAGAGGTCGAAGGTGGATTACTCGACACCGGCCCCATTCTTGAAGCTATCGAAACGAGCCAGTCCCGAATCGTCGATATTCAAGCCGCGATCGACGACATGGTCGTTCATTCGCGCGATGTCGAACAGCGGCTTCTCCAGGTCGAGTCCGCGACTCAGAATCAATCGGCGCTTGTGTCGACGGTCTCCGGTCTAAATGAGCGGATTGATGACCTCGCGAGCCGCCCGACCTCAGCCGGGGATACACAATCCTTGGAACAAGACGTAGCGGCGCTTCGTGCTGAGATTGCCGATTTGCGCCGTGACAATGGTTTGGATTCCGTTCGCGCCGAGCTCCAAGAAATTCGTGATCAGATTAGCAACGCCGCACCCGTTGACGAAGCCTTGGTATTGGAATTCGCGAAGGTTGGTATGGAAGTTTCGCAGCTGCGATCGGCCCTCACGGAAATTGGCGTTAAGCAACCGGCGATCGAATCGGTCGTGGGAGACGCGACAGAAAAAGAAGAACCCCTCGTCGTCATTGATACCGGCAGCGACGAACGAGCGGAAGATTTTGGCGATACGCGAACGTTCGGGAATGCCGCCCAAACACCGATCGATGAGGCTGACTTGTCGGATGACGCCCTGAGAAGTCTTGCATTCGACGATACCGGCCATCGCAGACGGCTTGGCGACATACTCACCGCGGCCAACGCGATTACCGACGGACAACTCGACGACGCGCTGGATCGGCAAGCCCGAATTCCAACGAGCCGCATTGGCACTATTCTGGTGGAGCTCGGTGCGGCAACCGAGCTGACTATTGCACGGGTACTTTCCGCGCAGCTTCAATTGCCCTACATTGAGCTAAATGAGGAATCCGTCAGCGACGCTGCGGTGATGTCGATGAGCCCTCGCTTGGCGCGTCATCACCAATGCATCCCAGTCAGTATGAACGCCGATACACTCGTACTCGCGATGGCGAATCCCCTCGATCTCATCGCCATTGAAAACGTCGAGCTTGCCACCAATAAGCGAGTGGATCCGGTCGTCGCGACGCAGTCACAAGTCGCCCAATGTATTGACGCATTTTACGGTCCACCGGTGATCATCAAGCAAGACGAAACGCCCGTGCACGAGATCTAACAGCGTTTTCCGGGACCATCGAAAGAAGTCGCTCCGGACGTATTGCGCGAGCGGGTGCCGTGGAAGACATTCGGTTTTGAATCTCCAGCTCGGTCGACCCCCACAAAGTATGCAGGATCGATATCCCTTCTCCGCCAACTCGCTGTGCGCGTTCGCTACGCTCTGCCAGATGTGATAGGCTTTCTCTAGTATTTGCAGACCATTGCACCGCCGAGCCGCCATCGGTCATTTACCGCCAAATGTCCGAGTACGCGCAAGAGGAAGCACCGCCAATGCCCGATTCGGAAATGCCCTGGAACAGCCAGAGCCTTGCCTACGTCGAAGGCCTCTACGAAGCCTATCTTAACGACCCATCATCCGTACCCGCGGATTGGCATCCTCATTTTGAACGTATGACCAACGGGAGCGCGCCGGCAACCTTTGGGCCGAGCTTCACGCCGCCCGGACTTTTCAACGGGGCGTCTGGAAATGGTCACGCGCCTACACGTGCCGCCGGAAATGACAAAGACTTGCTCCACTATATGACCGTGCTCCAGCACCGCGTCGACACACTCATCCGAAACTATCGCATGCGCGGCCATATTGTCGCGCGATTCGATCCGCTCGATATGCCGCGGCCGTACGTCGAGGAGTTGGATCTTGACGCGATTGGAATTCAAGAGGCTGATCTGGATGTCAAGCTGGCGATCGAAGAACTAATCGGTCTTCACAAACCCACTGCGCGAAAGGTTATCGACCGGCTTCAACAGACGTACTGTCGATCTATTGGTGTCCAGTTCAGGCACATTAGCGACACCAAAATCCGTCGCTGGCTTCAAGATCGAATGGAGCTTACCGAGAACAGGCTGGCCCTAACGAGAGACGAACAGTTCTCCATTTTGACGCGGCTGACGGATGCGATCGAGCTCGAAGAATTCATTCAGCGAAAGTACGTTGGCGCGAAAAGTTTTTCGCTCGAAGGCGCCGAGAGCCTGTTCCCATTGCTTGCGACCGCGATTGAACGTGCAGGCCAACACGGCGTCGAAGAAGTCGTGATCGGGATGCCCCATCGAGGTCGCCTGAATGTTCTTGTAAACATCATGGGCAAAAGCGCCCGCCAGGTCTTTCGCGAGTACGAGGACCAAGACCCAGAACAGCACATGGGTCGTGGCGACGTGAAATACCACCTCGGCCACCATTCAGAGTGGTACACGGTTGAAGGCAAACGCGTGCTGCTCGCGCTCTGTTTCAACCCCAGTCATCTCGAATATGTTAATCCGGTTGCGCTCGGCCGCGTCCGCGCGATGCAAGATCGCGTAAAAGACACCGACCGTAGCCATCGGATGGCGATACTCATGCACGGCGACGCCGCGTTCTCCGGTGAGGGCATCATTCAAGAAACGCTCAACCTTAGCCAGTTAGATGGTTACAAAACTGGCGGGACGCTACACGTCATCGTGAACAACCAAATCGGGTTCACGACCACGCCGGAAGAAGCGCGGAGCTGTTTCTACGCGACTGACGTCGCCAAACTGCTTCAGAGCCCAATCTTTCATGTAAACGGCGAAGACCCAGAAGCGGTTGCGCAATGCGTTTCGCTCGCGATGGCGTTTCGCAGAGACTTTCAACGCGATGTTTTTATTGACATGTATTGCTATCGCCGCCGTGGGCACAACGAGGCGGACGAACCTGCGTTCACGCAGCCGTTGCTGTACAAAGCCATTAAACAGCGCAAGTCCGTGCGTCAATCGTACATCGATCACCTGGAAAAATTGGGCGGCGTAACCGCTGGCGAAGCGAAAGAGACGCTCGAATCGCGCCGGGAGCACCTTGAAAAGGAACTCAGTGCGGCCCGCGATGATCGCGACGAAAAACGCCCGCCGAGTGTCCTTCGAAATCTTTGGTACCGCTATAAGGGCGGGCCGGATCGTGACGTACCCGAAGTCGATTCCGGCGTCGATGTAAAACGGCTCCAACGGCTGTTACTGAAACTTACGGATGTCCCGGACGGATTCAACGTTCACCCCAAATTGGTCCGTTGGCTCGACCAGCGCAAGGCCATGGCCCACGGCGATCAACCCCTCGATTGGGGTGCGGCCGAAGCACTCGCTTTCGCGTCGCTCGCGATGGACGGCGCCCGCATTCGAATGACTGGACAAGATGCCGAACGCGGGACGTTCAGTCACCGTCACGCCGTTCTTCACGATCAGGAAACGGGCGAAAAATACATGGGGCTCCAACACGTTGGGCCAGGGCAGGCTCAGGTCGATATTCACAACAGCCCGCTTTCCGAAGCTGGCGTCCTCGGATTCGAATACGGCTACAGTTTGGCATACCCGGACGGACTTACGTTGTGGGAAGCACAATTCGGCGACTTTCACAATGCTGCACAAGTTATCATCGACCAATTTCTATCGAGCGCGGAAGACAAATGGCGCAGCCTCACAAATCTGGTGATGCTGCTTCCCCACGGATTCGAAGGCCAAGGCCCGGAACATTCCAGCGCGCGAATCGAACGATTCTTCTCGCTGACCGCCGAAGACAATATGCAGGTCGTCATTCCGTCCACGCCTGCGCAAATGTTTCACGTGTTGCGCAGACAGGTCGTGCGGACGTGGCGAAAACCACTAGTTGTGATAACGCCGAAGAGCCTGTTGCGCCACCCGGAGTGCATCTCGTCCCTTGATGATTGCGGGTCCGGAAAATTCGAACGCATGTTGCCCGACGACAAGAACCGCGTCGATGGCGTTAAACGCATTCTTTTGTGCAGCGGCAAAGTCTACTACGATCTAGTCGCCGCACGGCGTGAACGCAAACGCGAAGATGTAGCGATCCTCCGCGTCGAACAGGTCTACCCACTCCAGCCCGAAGATATGGAACACATCCTCGAACCCTACGCCGATGGAATACCCCTCGTGTGGGTCCAGGAGGAGCCCGAAAACATGGGCGCATGGCGTCGCATGCGCGGCAAATTTGGCGATCAATGGTTCGGGCGATTCCCGTTTACGGGTGTGTACCGGCCGGCCTCCGCGAGTCCCGCTACGGGATCGTCGGGCAGCCACAGAATTGAACAGAAGCAATTGCTCGATGAGGCATTCGTCTAAGGTCACGCATGATGGCGGACCAGAATCGTGCACGAACGATTTGCGCCACAATGTAACGCGTTCCAGATAGTGGAGAACTAACGAGTATGGCTATACAATTCAAAGCCCCATCCGTCGGCGAATCGATTACGGAAGTGCAAATCGGCGCGTGGCTTATCGCCGAGGGCGATGCGGTCGCCCGCGACCAACCCGTCGTCGAAATTGAATCCGAAAAAGCGACCGTCGAAGTGTTTGCACCCACCGATGGCACGGTCTCTAAAATTATCAAGCAAACCGGTGACACCGTAAACGTCGGCGAAGTCATCGGTGAAATGGAAGAGGGTGCCGCGCCGCCCAAAGAAGTCAAACAAGAAGACGAAGCACCCGCCGAAGCAGAATCGGAAGCAGCAGCGGTCGCTGCGCCTGCGGCAGCAGCCAAGGATGCATCGGGGGCGGATTCATCCGGCGGGTTCGTAATGCCTGCCGCGCGTCGAGTCATCGCCGAAGCCGGCCTGGACGCCGCCGCGATTGTTGGTACGGGTCCGGGTGGACGCGTACTCAAAGAGGACGCGGTCCGCGCGGCCGTTTCGCCGCCAGCCGTCGGCAACGGTTCCGCCAACGGCCAAGAGGTTGTCCGTATGAGTCCGATGCGCCGCACGATTGCCGCCCGGCTCGTTGAAGCCCAGCAGACTGCCGCGCTACTCACCACGTTTAACGAAGCCGACATGTCGGCGGTCATGGCCTTGCGCAAAGAGCACCAGGAAGCGTTCGTCGCCAAACACGGCATCAAACTCGGTTTCATGTCCTTCTTCGTTAAAGCCGCCGTAGATGGGCTCAAGCAATTCCCTTCCGTCAACGCGGAAATCCAGGACGATAACGTCGTCTACAACAACCGCTATGAAATCGGTATTGCGGTTGGCGGCGGTAAGGGGTTGGTTGTGCCCGTCGTGCGCAATGCCGACCAGCTCAGTTTCGCTGACGTCGAACTAACGATTTCGGATTTCGGCAAACGCGCCCAAGTCAATAAGATCAGCATGGACGAACTGCAAGGCGGGACATTCACGATCAGCAACGGTGGGATCTACGGATCTATGCTTTCCACGCCCATCGTGAATCCACCGCAAAGCGGAATCCTCGGCCTTCACGCGATCAATGATCGGCCGGTCGCGTTGAACGGAGAAGTCGTCATTCGTCCCATGATGTATCTTGCGTTAACGTATGATCACCGCATTGTCGACGGTCGGGAAGCCGTGACATTTTTGCGTCGAATTAAAGAGTGCATCGAAAAACCATCACGGATGCTTTTGGAAATCTAGCGGTTATCGCCGCCAACACGGATGAATTAGCAGTGAAACCGTCTTCAAGAATTGCGCTTGTTCTATTTATCATGACCGCGTGCCTCGCGCTCGATCAGGTCACGAAATATTATGCCGTCCAAAACTTGCAATGGGAGCCGGTCAAAAAGTACTTAGGCGACACGTTTCGTATCCATTACGCCACCAACACCGGCGCGTTTCTCGGTCTCGGAAACGCGCTCCCCGAAAACGTTCGCTTCTGGGTCTTCAACGTATTCACCGGTGTCGTCATTACCGGGATATTTGTTTACGTGCTGGCTGCATCCCGCATGAAAGTGGTCGAGTCGGTAGCATTTGCGCTGCTTGTCAGTGGCGGTATCGGCAATCTCATCGATCGGGTAGTCCGCGGTGGGTACGTTGTCGACTTCATGAACATGGGAATCGGAAAACTCCGCACCGGTATTTTCAATGTTGCGGACGTCGCGATTATGGCGGGGATCTTTCTGTTGTTGACCTACAAGTTCTTCGAGTCTGATCCCGAAGAATCCGATTCCGAGAAGGAGAAGAACGTTGAGCGCGCAGAAGCATGATGTTGTTGTAATCGGCGCCGGCCCGGGTGGCTATGTCGCCGCGATTCGCGCCGCACAACTCGGGCTCGACACCGCTTGTGTAGAACTGGAGCCGCGCCTCGGAGGCACTTGTCTACGGGTCGGATGTATTCCGAGCAAGGCGCTGCTCGAATCGAGCGAGCGTTACGCCGAAGCCCAAAACGAAATGGCCGATCACGGCATAGACGTAAACGGCGTCGCGTTAAACCTCGACAACATGCTCAAACGGAAAGACGGTATCGTTGACACGCTTACGCAAGGCGTCGATCACCTCCTCAAGAAAAATAAGATCAAGCGATATACCGGCCGCGGCAGAATCGCTGGCCCCGGAAAAGTCGTCGTCGAAGGCGATGAATCGACAACCCTTGAAGCGAAGAACATTATCATCGCCACCGGCAGCAACTCCGCACCGCTACCCGGTGTCGAACTGGATGGCGACCGCATCGGCACCAGTACCGAAGCGCTGTCGTATCCCGAAGTGCCCAAGCATCTTGTTGTCATTGGCGCCGGTGTCATCGGACTCGAACTCGGATCCGTTTGGCGCAGGCTTGGCGCGGAAGTCACGGTCCTCGAATACCTCGACCGAATCCTCCCCGGCATGGACACGGAACTCGCCAAGTACGCAAAGAAAACGTTCGAGAAACAAGGCTTCAAATTTGAGCTCGGCGCCCGCGTCCAAGCTGCGCGAGTCGAGAATGGGGAGTGCATCGTCGAGATCGAAGGCCGCGAACCCGTGCAGGCCGATCGCGTACTTCTTTGCGTAGGACGCGCACCGAACACCGAAGGCCTTGGACTCGATTCCGTGAACGTCAAGCAAGATAAACGCGGCTGTATCGAAGTAGACGAACATTGGCGCACAGGCGAGCCCGGCATCTTTGCGGTCGGCGACGTTATTACCGGACCCATGCTAGCGCACAAAGCCGAGGATGAAGGTATCGCTTGCGCCGAGTTTATCGCCACCGGCCAGGGCCACGTGAATTATGACGCCATCCCCGGCATCGTCTACACCCAGCCCGAAATCGCCACGGTCGGTAAGACGGAAGAAGAACTCCACGAACACGGACGCGAATACCGCAAAGGAAAATTCTCCTACGCCGCCAATGCCCGCGCCCGCGCCCTCGGCCACACCGAAGGATTCGTGAAAATTCTCGCTGACGACGAGACCGACCGTATTCTCGGTGTTCACATCATCGGCGCACACGCTGGCGACCTCATCGCCGAAGCCGTCGCGGCAATCGAATTCGGCGCAAGCAGCGAAGACCTCGCCCGCACTTGCCACGCACATCCCACCCTCTCGGAAATCGTGCGGGAAGCAGCCCTAGCCGTAGACGGCCGCGTAATCAACGCCTAGCAGGTTCCGGCTGGTTCGCATCGCTAGTAACGGTCGCCTCACGTTTCGTGTGGATTAAGGTTGGTCACTTCGCGGATGTTGTCGTGTTCTACGTCTCGGAGATTCAAGACCAAGGGACCATGGCAGGACCGGCCACTCCCCCAATCGCCAACAAGCATGGAGCAAACGCCTCCTTGCCAACATTAAAGATTATGGCTATAATCCCATTTTAGATGACGACCATAATCTATTTGACCCGCATGAAATTCGACGCTTAGGAGATGGGATATGGCGGACGCAAGCCACGGTGTAAACGGAAAC
Source organism: Candidatus Hydrogenedentota bacterium (assembly GCA_029262095.1). GTDB lineage: Bacteria > Hydrogenedentota > Hydrogenedentia > Hydrogenedentales > SLHB01 > JAJDAB01. The sequence goes on along the minus strand of JAJDAB010000500.1, from coordinate 3,130 downwards.
GGTTCGGGGGACTGGGTCTCCACGGCATGCATTTTGTGCAGTCAGAATTGTGGTTTACAAGTGCGATTGGATGGCCGATCCATCACGAAGATTAAGGGCGATAAGGCGCATCCCGCATCCGAAGGCTACGCGTGTCAGAAAGCGCAACGGCTCGATCACTATCAGAACGGTGTCCACCGACTGACAAGCCCATTGCGGCGTCGCGAAGACGGAACGTACGAACCCATTTCGTGGGATACCGCGGTAAACGAAATCGCTGAAAAGATTATCGATATTCGCGACACGCACGGCGGCCACGCGCTGGCGCAATTCGGCGGCGGTGGTCAAGGCAATCATCTCGGCGGCGCATACCTGTCGTCGCTGCGCGCGGCGATGGGCACCCGATATGTCTACTCGTCGTTGGCGCAGGAAAAGACCGGTGGGTTCTGGTTGGACGGAAAATTGTTTGGCAAGCAGAACTGTCATCCTGCGGAAGATGTGGAAAACTCAAACTTTGTGTTGTTTATCGGAACGAATCCGTGGCAATCGCACGGCTTCCCACAAGCACGAACAGTATTGCAAGAAATCGCGAAAGATCCGAACCGCAAAATGGCAGTGATCGATCCGCGGCGTACGGAAACGGCGGAGAAAGCGGATTACTTTCTGCAGGTACGTCCGGGCGGGGACGCGCATTTGCTCCTCGCAATGCTGGGAACGATCGTTCAAGAGGGTCTTGAAAACGATCAGTTCATCGCAGATCAATGCACGGACTACGAAGGGCTACGATCGGTGTTGGCCGAGGTACCAGTCGACGAATATGCGCGGGAAGCGGGCGTGGATTCGGAAGCGGTACGCGGATTGGCGCGCGACTATGCGAGCGCGGACCGTGCGTGCATCCGCACTGATTTGGGGCTCGAACAGACCGAGCACAGCACGCTGAACCTCTACTTGTCGAAACTGTTGTACTTGTTAACCGGCAATCTGGGCAAAAAAGGCACGAACGTTTTTCATACCGCATTCATGCCGGTCATCGCGCATTCCAAGGAACCGGAAGAAGGCGGCCTGACGACGAAAGTAACCGGCATGAAGGAAATCGGGCGGCTCTTTCCGCCCAACATATTGCCCCTAGAAATTGACACGGACCACCCCGACCGTATTCGCGGCCTCATCGTGGATAGTGGAAACCCGGCAATGACCGCAGCGGATTCGCAAGCGATTCGCACGGCATTGTCTAAGTTGGAATTACTCGTGGTCGTCGATGTGGCGATGACGGAAACCGCGCGTCATGCTCACTACGTATTACCGGCAAGCAGCCAGTACGAGAAGGCGGAATGTACATTCTTTGCCGCCGAATTCCCCACGAACTACTTCCACCTGCGTAGACCCATACTGGAACCACTGGAGGGCACACTGACGGAACCAGAGATTTATCGCCGCATACTCGTCGCGATGGGCGAAATACCGGAAACCTTTCCTGAGCTCGAATCGGCCGCGGTGGAACATCGCAATGCGCCGGACCAAAACATTTTCCCAATGGCATTGATGTCAGCGGTGCAGGAGCATCCGGAATGGTCGAAGTTCGCGCCCATCGTTTTGTACGCGACACTGGGCAAAGCTTTGCCAGAAGGCACGGCTCCCGCAGCGGTGTTGTGGGCCGCGAGCCAACGGTACGCGGACATGTACGCGGAAGACATCCGGCGCGCGGGCATCGAAGACGAAGGTGCGGGATTGGGCGAGGCGTTGTTTAATCGAATTCTAAACGGCCATTCCGGTACGGTCATTTCCGAAGGCGTATATGAAGATAACCTCGATTTCATCAAACACAAAGACGGCAAGATTCATTTGACAGTCCCTGAAATGCTCGACGAAATCACCGAACTTTCGGCGTATGAACCGAGCACAGAATTTCCGTTGGTGTTGCAGGCGGGCGAACGGCGCGCGTACAACGCGAACCAAATCATCCGAAAACGGGACTGGCGAAAGAAAGATCAGGACGGCGCACTCCGGGTTCACCCCGAAGACGCCACTGAACTCGGCCTCGTCGAGGGTGGAATGGCGAAAGTGGAAACAACGCGCGGCGCGATCGATGCGCCTGTTGCCATCACGGATGAGATGCGGCGGGGCATGGTGTCGCTGCCACATGGCTACGGCATGCTCGAACAGAAGAGCGGCGATCTCAACGACACACAACGTATCGGTCCTGACATCAATGTGTTGAGCGATTTAGCGTATTGCGACCGCATCGCGAAGACACCGTTCCACAAGCAGATTCCCGTGCGCGTAACTGCGCTGGCGGCATCGGAACTCGCGGAGGCGGCGCATGCGGTACAGTGAATCGCACAAAGCCCAAACCCGCGAGCGGATTCTGAAATCAGCCGCGTCGCACTTTCGTGAATCCGGGATCGATGGCACGAGCCTGCCCGACGTGATGAAAGACGCTGGCCTCACCGTTGGCGGTTTCTATCGCCACTTCGATTCAAAGGAGGATTTGTTTGCGGCGGCAATGGATCAGTCGCTCGATGACACGCTCGCGATTTTCGACGGATCCGATGCGTCGGTTACCGGTGAAGTGTGGGCGCAAATCGCGGCCAAGGTGTATCTCTCCATGGCGCACCGGGCGAATCACACCGGCGGTTGCCCGATGCCCGCGCTGGCCGGCGATGTTGCGCGCGCCGATACACCTATCCGTGAACGCAGCGGCGAAAACTTAGCGAAACTTGCAGCGGCGATTGCGAAACGGCTTGGCGAGGATGAACCGCGTGATGCGTGGGCGTTCCTTGCGACCCTTGTCGGAGGTCTAACCTTATCCCGGATGGTGGAGGACGATGACGTGGCGCGGTCAATTTTGCACGCGTGCCGCGAGAGCGCAGCAACTCACCTCAAATCGAATGGGGAAACCCCGCCCCCTTAACGCGTGGCCTGACCCGTCTCTATTTGGTAAAACCGACCGGTCTTTGCTACCGTATTGCCTCATTGAGGGTAGGACGTAACAGGCGGTCCGACGACCGTTCTATATGCGTTCAGCAAGGTTTTTTCGCGAAGTTCTTATGCCGCACATCCTGGTCACCGGGGCCGCCGGTTTCATTGGGTCACACCTTTCCGAAGCGTTACTCGCCCGGGGCGATACCGTCACGGCACTCGACAATCTCAA
>JAJDAB010000499.1 GCA_029262095.1 Candidatus Hydrogenedentota bacterium | reverse complement strand
TCCAGCGTCTGGGCGATTTCCTTGTAGGAGTAGTCCTCGATGCCGCGCAGTAACATACACGCTTTTTCGGCTGTCGAAAGTTTCCGAAATGCGCGGCGTACTTCATCGTCACATAGATCGAAAAGTGCTTCCGGGTCCGTTAGTACATCGTTGATCTGTGAGGTCGCGGATTTGGTTGCAATCGTATCGCTGAATTTTCCGCGTGCCTGAACGTTGCGTGCTGTTTCCCGGTTGGCGGAGTAGCACTTGTTCAAGAGGATTTGGAACATCCATGCACGAAAGTTTGTGCCTGGCGTGTATTTATGCCTGTTTTCGTAGCCGGCCAAGATTGCCGCGGAAAAAATGTCGTCAACGGCGGCGGAACTCCACGCGGTCCTTCTTGCGAATCGGTAGAATTCGTCCTTATGTTTTTCAATTCCGGCGACGAATTCTTGCGTGACCTCGTCGTCTCGGTCCGTGGTGTCGCTCTTGTGGTTGCGCCGCGAATCCACAGGCTGCGTTGTGGGTTGACGCCGGAAACTAACCGCTGTCATTGAGGTCATTCGTTTTCTCCTTCATTCACCAACTCAATCCCGGTGAGGGAAGAGTGTTTCGCAATGTCTTGGAGCCAATCCACGAGGACGACGGCGTTGTTTTGGCGTGTATCTTTCGCGCCGTATAGAAGTGTGATCGTGCTGTCTCGAAGTTCGTCTAGTAGGCGTCGTCCTCTTTCTACGGAACCGCTCAATTCCGATGTGTATCTGCGTTGAAATTCTTCATACCGATGCGCTGTGTGACCGAACCATCGTCTAAGTTCGTGCGATGGCGCGAGCTCTTTCGCCCAAACATCGATCGCCGCGGCACGCTTGGTAAGACCACGCGGCCAGAGCCGGTCCACCAGGACGCGCGATCCGTCGGATGCCGCTGGTTTGTCGTAAACTCGTTTCAACCGAATCTCCACGAGAGGTGTTGGCGGCGTCTTGCGTTTGCTGGCCACGGGGCTTATCCGTGCAGGTGGAAGACTTTGTTCATGATCTTCCACTCGCCTTCCAGTTTGAGGAGTGTGAACATATCGGTGAAGCGGCCTCCCGCAAGGTTATCCAGCTCGACGCGAACGGTGGCGGCGGTCCCGGTCACGTCGATGTTTGCGATATGCGAGGTAAGCTCGGGAGAAGGCCCATTGTCGTCACACCAATCAAACAGTTGTTGGATTGGACCCGCAAATAGATCAGCTCCAGCGTAACCAAATATAGCCGAATCTTTATGGAAAGAGGGCTTCATGACTTCGCCGCTTCCCAGTGCTGCGCCTTCGATATACCGGTGAATCACGGTAGTGATAGCCTGATATTCCGTAGTATCGACCGTAGTTTCATACATGAGACTCGCCTCCGTCTATTTCGTGCTGTCTTGTGATTAGACGCAGTTGCCCTCATGAATCTTACGTGAGCGATTGAGCGAGGGGAGAAGGTGGCGGGCGTGTTGGAATCGCCGGATAGATCCGTACGAAACGGGCATTAACAACCGATTTGACCGGATTACAGGATGAACTGGATATCCTGTTGAGCTTTTTAAGATATCACCGACTGTTTATCAGTATCGCAGATTGGCGCCAAAGTTGGGTGTGCGACCAGCCTTAACATCCTTCGTCCATGTGTCCAATTCTCCGCGCTGCCAAAATTTCGAGCACAAGTCGAAGTATTCCAGCACTACATCACGCTCGCCCTCGGCGAGCAGATCCAGTGCAAGCGTCATGTTGGGGCCGAAGGAGTTCAGTTGAGGAGAACCAGGCGTCTTGCCGGCAGCGAGAAGAAAAGCCTTCGCCTCTTCAATTTCACCACCGTTCAGCGCGAGTTGGCCTAGGACTAGGTTTCCATGATGAATGTTGTTGCCCGCGTTCCAACTTGAGTCACCCAACTTCAGCATTTGCTTGGCATATCCACGAGCTTTTGCGGTTTCTTCCGCAACCAGTGCAGTCTTCGCCGTATACGAGAGCGTATGGCTGGCCCTGGGATCAGATAGGCTGAGTGCTTTCTCGTAATATTCCAGTGCGGTCTTCGCGGCACGTTTCTTCGCTGCCAATGAGTTTGTGTGCATGCCTAGGGAATGAACATGTCCCAATTGTTCCAACCAATCCGGGTTCTTGAGATCGAGTGCATGCGCTTTTTTCAGCGAGTCAATGGCTAAATCGCGATCATGCTGTGTAAAGAACTTCGCTGCATTGCCGAGCATGGCGACACTGTCGGGATTTTTCTCGATTTGGCCTAGCCACGCGCCTTTCGCAAGGGCGTAGCCTTCGGCATCCTTGATTGCGTCGAGCTGCCCGTACGGGGTGTCAAGCACTTTCGAATCCGGCTTATGCTCGATGAACCAAAGAACGTGTTTTCGCAGAGGCTTTATTGCGTCTGGGCGTTTGTATTGTGCGCTGAAATAGTAGCCCAGCAATTTTGTTCGTGCGGTCGTGTCTTCAGGACTCTGCTCGATGGTTGATTCGAGTTCGGCGACATCATCCAGAGACAACGACCTGGCTCCCATCGCGAGTCTATGAACGTCTTGAGCTTCCGCGATAGAACACGACATTACGAATAAAATTGCGATGACGACGGCAGTAGTCGCAATACGTTTCATTGACTGTCTCCATCGAGTTACGGTTTGCCCTGTAACTTACTTCTTGGCCATGTCCGCGTGTGGCAAGGTCTCTGGAAGTACGTGGATGCCGGTTGTGAATTTGAACGGGAATTGAAATTCCGGGTTCGGGAATTCGGCTTCTAGAAAGAAGGCGGTCCAGCCTTTATCCGGAATGGTGATGTCGGTGACGTATGCGCCCTTGGCGTTGGGTTCGGAGGGACTGCTTTCGTAGGCTTCGCCCAAGATTTCTTTGCGGAAGTCGCGCGCGTCTTCGTTGAATGCTTGCCACAACGTAACTTTCGTTGGCTTCGACTCGCATGTAATTTCGAGCTGACCGTCCTCGCGCAGTCTCCAGTCGAATGCCGGGCGCGGCGTATCGTTGGCGATGGCGTGATAGAACGACGCCATGTTGAAATACGCTTCCATGCTTAGGCCATGGTCCGTGTTCGGGATGTATCGGAGATATTTTTCGCCTTCGAGGTCATCGAAATAAAACTTCCACGAATCCGGTACAAAGAATTGGTCACCCGAAGAGTTAACGATATATTTCGGCATTGTCAGCCGGTCACGATAGAAGTAGGGGTCGACTAGTTTTTGTAATGCCAAGAATTCCGGCGTGTGGCGGCGCTCGAAGATGTTCATTTCCTGGTAATTGCCGACGGCCGGAGCCCAAAATCCGTAGGCCGCTATGTGGTTATCCATCGAGACTGCGACGTTGAGAACGTCAATGACCGCGGGGGCGATGCCTATCACTCGTTTGTCCACTGCGGCAACGGTCCACGTCGCCCAGCCGCGCTTGGACCCGCCGGCGACGAAGAACTTTTCGACCGAAGGCACTTCCTTTTGCACCAAGTCCATCGCGCGAACGACGGCTTTCGTCATCGGAAATCGCGCCAGCCAGATGGGATCGCCGCCATCGAGAAACTTGTCCCAGCCGTATGCGATGAGTTCGTCTTCGGTGCGGCCTTTTTCCTTGTACTTATCCAACTGCTCGCCCGTGAACTTCAACCGCTGATTAGGGATCTGCTTCACGTCGACCAACACGGACTTGGTCATTGCCGCGACTTGGCCAAGTGCGGCGTCTGGTGTCGGCGGTTCGGCGTTTTCTTTGTTGCTACCGCCGCTGATGAATAGCAATGCTTGGCCTTCTACGACGTCCTTCGGCACGATGACCGTGATCCAATGCCACCACTCGGTCCGATCAACTAGCGATTCGTCGAGCCAGTGCTGCGAAGTCATGCGATAGACGCTCGCGGTAAACGTGCTCGTCTCGACGACTTTCTCCGGTTTGCCATACGTAAAAGCCGAATCGGCTTTTTCGACGTAGTCGTCAAGCTCGGTTGCGCTGGCGACGACACCGATGAGACAAAGGAGAAGTGCGAAG
>JAJDAB010000498.1 GCA_029262095.1 Candidatus Hydrogenedentota bacterium | reverse complement strand
GAGTTGTTCGCCCCAAAGGTTCGGCACCAACCCTGAGAACCCAAGGCCCGCATCATTCATCTGCTTGGTCAGCTTTTCGCGCGATTCCTTGTCCGGATAATTGTCCGGATTCGGGTGCTCGCCAAATGCACCAAGCTCAACACCTTGGAAATCGAGGCTCTTCAACGTCGAAACCACCTCATCCCAGGGAACCGGATTATCCTCATACGGCCCAATCGCATACGCCCATGACCCAATTGATATTCTTTTCATTTGTGTCCCTCTCTCTCCGTCCGACCATCATCATTAGACTTAGCGACAGAAGTTTCGTTGTCGCATAGTATTCCCCATTCCATGACTTCATTCAGTATGGCGTTGTTTAGTTTTCCCTCGCGTGAGTACGACTCACCTAAGTACAAAATCAGGAGATCCTCAAATACGTGATCTTCAAAATTCAAGTTCATCAACAGATGTATCGCAACATCCTCTGCGCCCCACGCGCCAAGGTCATATGTCATCACCAATTCGTCATCATTCCTGCTGTCCGCGAGCTTCGTGTCCATAACCACATCAAACGCTGCATCTGCATTTGGACCCCAAACAGAAATGCTCAGACATCGCAGATCCAGTAGCCTTTCGGCGATACCCTTGATTAAGAGCTCATCAAATTCACCGTCATCGCAAACAATCATCGCAGCGCACACTCGACCATCGAATGGCGGATCTTCCCAAGCATCAATATTGGTTAAGTGATGATTGTACATTCGGGACGTTGGATGAATGTTGTCCGCTAACACCATTTCCAAAAAACTCCGCTCAGTCGGTTCAACTATGGAACAGCGCGATATCTACACCTGCCTGTCTCGCAATACTTCGCAACGTACCTACGGCGACCTCTCGATGTTTTGGGACGATTACTGTCCTTCGTCCCGCATCGAAGTCCTTTGCATACTTCACATGACTGCCACGTTGTGACACCTCACGAAACCCATCCGCCTCCAAACTACGCTTCACTTCGCGATACGAAAGTGGCTTAAGCAATGCCTAGCTCGACTTCAATGGTGCGGGTTTCCGGGATGATGTCTGCCGTTGGCTCAGCAAAATGTAATTCTAGCGCCTCGCGCAAGTTCGCGAGAGCCTCCTCCTCATTCGACCCCTGGCTCGCCACGTCCACTTCCAGACATTGCGCCACGATCCATTCACCCTCTGTCGAGATGCTTGCTGTCAGTTTTCGTTTCATCGTTTAGCTCCAAGTATCATCGTTCGATGAGATTGCCGCAGTCGCGGAGCTCCTTCGCAATGACGGACATGATGGATCCGCGTTTATCCGTTCAAATCCGTGTCATCCGTGTTCCCATTATTTCCTATGGTCGCCCACTTTCGGCGCATGTGGATTCACGTCCGGGCCGAAATAGCGGAGCAGCACCAGCGGACATTCCGTTCCACGATTTTCGATTTCGTATCCTTCTTGCGCCTTTTTTGCCGTGATAAAAACTTCGTCCTCGGTCATTTCTCCGAAACGAATCATCGTAGGACATTCGAGCGGCGTGTTTTCGATGCGGCCACGGCCTTGCACGAGAATGACGCCGGAAGCGCCGTTGTCCTTGATCGTACACGTGACTCCTGGCTCGATGGTTAACTCTTTGGCCGAGAACTTCTGTTCACCATCGACGTCGCCGTACACCACCCACCGGTCGGCATAACCATCGCACGCAGTATCGCCATCCGCGATCGGTTCGAGGTAGTGATTATCCTTGAAGTGCGTATCGACATTCGCGTCCCAATCGAGTTGGTCGACGATGTACGCGAGGTCATCGTGTTTTTCCGGGAGGATGTCTTTGACCAGCAGGTCGCGCCACACGTCACGGCCTTCGCAAAGTGACTGGAACATGGAGAACACATCGCTGCCCCATTGCGGTTCATACGTCACAAGCGATCCTGGTGCGTGCAAAATGCACGGCGGAATCAGCCAACCCGTGCCCGGCTTCAACCGATACGCTTTCGAATAGTCGAGAATTCCATTGTCGCCCGAGTTCCATCGTTCGAGACAACCGATGACGTCTTCTTTCGTCGTACCCGGCTCAAGTCCCATGAAGGTATAAGGAAAATTATCGCCGACCGTATTCAATTGCGGCGGGAAATAGTACGCCTCCGGCTTACCCTCGCGGCCGAGCAACTGCGCCTGTTCCTGACTCTGATGATGGTGATGTGGAATTGGCCCCATATTGTCGAAGAACTTGCTATAGACCGGCCAACGCTTGTACTTGTCCCAGATCGCATCACCGATAATCTCACCGCCCAACTGTTCAACGACGTCTTTCAATAGGAAGCGCTCGCCGTTATAGACGACATAGCTCATGCCTTCGTCCGGCGGTGCGCCATCGTTATCCGCATGTGTCGTCGAACCGAACCAGCGTTCGTCGATACCGCCTCGGTCCTTACCCAGCGCGTAATAGTCGTCGGGGTGCAGCTTGATACGGCGGCCCGGTTGTAGGAATGACCGCGGCACCCACGTCGGCGCCAACCGTAGAATGCCTCGTTTCGCCGTAATGGCTTCGCGTGCCGATTGTGCGACCGCGTCGCCTGAAAGTGTTTTCATGAATGTACTCCCTCACCTGAAAGAATGTAATCGCATGAGCCCTCCGCACCGGTCGCCCATACGCGCTTATTTATAGCATGTGCCGCCGTTCACCATAAACCACGCGCGCGCTTGACTCGATTGGGTATAATGAAGAATTCGTGTTTGATAGGGAGTTTTTATGGATCGCGTTGCACAACCCGGGCCCATTGGCGATATGCCGGTACCGCATATCATCGATACGATGTCCAAGTATGAACCGGACACGACGCCCTCCGACCGGGCAGAGCGGCACGCGTCTGTCGCGCTTATCGTGCGTGAGCGTGAAGGAGGCGGGACTGAGACCCTGTTCATCAAACGGTCCGAACGCGATGACGACCCCTGGTCTGGCCATATGGCATTCCCCGGTGGCCGCCGCGACCCGGAGGATGAATCGCTCGAAGCCACCGCCCGCCGCGAAACCCTTGAGGAAGTCGGCCTGGAACTCGCCCCCTCGCAATGCTTTGGACGGCTGCACGATATTTACGGCGGTCGGCTCAAAACGTTCAAGATGTCCGTTTCGGCCTTCCTGTTTCATACGACTGATGGAAACGAATTGACGTATAGCGATGAGGTGGCTGACTCGATATGGGTACCGCTGTCAGTTCTGTCTGACCCTGCGGAAATTCGCGAGTACATTTTTCATCTTGATCCACACGGTCGCCCGTTTCCGTCGTTCCACTACAACGATTACGTGATCTGGGGACTGACCTTTCGTATTATCGCAAACTTTTTGGAGCCGTTCGGAGTGACGTTACCGGGTGAACCAGACGTAACGGACGTCGAGTAAGAAGGAACTATTGCCATGTTACGTGGTGCTTGCATTGTAATGTTAGTGTTGGTGCTTTTGAGCGTCGCCGTGCAATTCAACGATCCCGATGGTTGGCAGTGGATGCTGATCTATGGTGTCGCGATCATTCCGACGGTTGCAGCGTTGGTGCGCACCTGGACCGGGTTCTCCGTTGTCGCTGCTATTGGATATTACGTCGGCTTTTTCTACCTTCTTCCGCGCGAATCCGTACAGGATATATCTACATTGTTCACGGATTTGCAGATGCACGAAGCGGGTGTTGAAGAAGCGCGCGAGGCATTTGGCCTGTTGATCTGCGCGGTGTGGATGACTGTGCTGAGCGCCATCTGGTGGCGCAATCGAAATCGCACATTGGTGAAGTAGAATTCAAATATCCACACCGTTCGCTGTGGCATCGGAGAATTCACCGCGATGATCGAAATGAAGTGTCCGCATTGTGGCCACCAACTACGTGTTCGCTCGAAGTATGCGGGCAAGCAGGGCCAGTGCAAACATTGCGAAGGCGTCATCGATGTACCGAACACGTACATCGAGCAAGCCGACGAATTCAATATCGAACCCGCTGGAGACGTCGGAACGTTATCGACCGAGTCGCCAAAGGTCGTCGCGCAACAGAATGCCGTTGAGGCGACATCACTCGCCGACTTAATGGCTGAGGATGAGCCATCGCATCTCGCACCGACCCTGCCGATGCCCGCCGGTGCCATGGAATCGCCTGTAGTGCAGCCGCCAACAAACCCCTATAAACGGCTCGGCGCGTTGTATGGGTTGCTGGCGATTTTCGTGACGCCTGTAGCGCTGATTCTGGGAATTCTGTTGCCAACCGGGCATCCCCAAAAAAAGCTGGCGATTTTATTTCCCATTGTATTTATTGTCGCAAGCACCGCTGTCTTGCTCCTACTTGTTGTCGCGCTTCCGATATTCCTATTGGCCAACATCGAACCAGAGGTTACGTCCGGCATCGTTATCACACCTGCGGTCGTTGACATGGAAGTGTCGCCGTATGACACAGTGACCCTCAAAACCAGCCCTCCGTCCGGTATGGCACACGACCTAACCCGGCAGTCAAGCGACCCGTCAATGGCCAAAGTTGTTGGCACCACGCGTAGCGCCATGGTGTACGGCATGGCACCCG
>JAJDAB010000497.1 GCA_029262095.1 Candidatus Hydrogenedentota bacterium | reverse complement strand
AATTCAATGTGATAGATCCAGTGCTCCCTTTTCGTTCATTCAATGCGCTGAATCAAATGAATGCTGGCTCATTGAGAGGGGTTTTAATGTGGTCAACTATCGCTAGTTCCATCCTTAGATTTGCGTTGGGAATCGCATTCCTGGCGAGCGCTTGGCCGAAGTTAAGAGAACCAGAGGTGTTCCTTTCCTACGTCTATCAATACCAGTTGGTCGGTGCAGAAACAGGTCTCTTTATCGCTACAGTACTGCCGTGCGTGGAGATTACACTGGCGGGCTGTTTTTTCATGAACCTATTGGCACGAGGAGCGTTTTTAGCCACCGCGACGGTTTGTGTCGCATTTGCATTTGCACAAGCGCATGCAATCCACAACGAATTGGCTATAGCCTGCGGCTGTTTTTCGCTTGATCCCTCTGACATCGTCAGCCTCGCAACGGTTGTGAGGCCGTTAATGCTGCTTGGGCTGGCGCTATCGGGATTGGTGCTCTCGTACAGGTTGAGGCCCGTGTAATAAGGCACGCGCCTCGAATGGGTCAACGCAAACATCCATTGCGCCGTTCCTGAGGGTGCGCTCAACCCCGCATTTGCCGCGCGATGATTAGTTTCTGGATATCCGAAGTCCCTTCATAAATCTGACATACGCGCACGTCGCGATAAATCCGTTCCACCGGAAAATCCGACAGATATCCGTACCCACCCAACGTTTGAATCGCTCCGGAACAGATGCGCTCCGCAGCCTCACTCGCAAAAAGTTTCGCCATGCACGCTTCACGTAAACAGGGTTGTCCCGCATCACGCATGCGCGCGGCGTTCAACACCAATTGCCGCGCTGCTTCGAGTTCCGTTTCCATGTCCGCCAAGCGAAACGCCACGGCTTGGTGTTCGAAGATCGGTTTGCCGAACGATTCTCGCTCGAACGCGTATTTCCGCGCAACGGCGAAAGCAGACCGCGCCATGCCTACGCTCTGCGCGCCGATACCGATGCGACCGGTCTCTAGACTCGATAACGCGATCGAGTATCCTTGGCCTTCATCGCCTATGCGAAAAGATTCGGGGATTGTAACGTCATCGAATGATAACGCCGATGTGTCCGATGCACGTTGCCCCAGTTTCTCTTCCGTCTTAGAAACGGAGAACCCCGGCGTATCCGCAGGTAACGCGAAACAACTGATGCCGCCTTTCCCCGCAACCGGGTCAGTCACCGCAAAGACGATGATCAGCCCTGCGATCTTTCCCGACGTAATGAATTGCTTCGCGCCGTTCAGCACATACTCATCGCCGTTGCGTGTCGCCCGCGTCGATATCGCCGACGCGTCCGACCCCGCATGCGACTCTGTTAGCGCGAATGCGCCGATCATCTGCCCCTCGGCGATCGGCCGCAGAAACGATTCCTTCTGCTCGTCATTTCCATAGCGCGAAAGAATTTCGCCGACCGGTGCGTTCTGCACACTCATCATCGTCGACACCGCGCCGTCACCCGCCGCGATTTCCATCAAGGCAAGACTATACGAGACATAATCCGCGCCCGAACCGCCCCAGTCCGGCGCAACCGTCATCCCCAACAAACCGAGCGCACCCATTTCACGCCGGATGTCCAGTTCGATCTCACCGGCTTTTTCCCGAGCTTCCGCACCCGGCGCCAACTTGTCCTGCGCGAACGCCCGCGCCATGTCCGCGATCATGCGTTGGTCATCGGTCAACATGATCTAGCTCCAAGCGATACCGCGATAAACCCCATAAAAAGTGACTTGACCAAAGAATCCCGCTCCCAGGGGAGAGGGTTAGGGTGAGGGGGCATTCGCAGGTCATCGTGAAATTCGCGCCAAAAAGAATTCGCAGCGGACACGAACATTAATCCCGCTCTATCGCGATAGCCGTACCTTCGCCACCGCCAATGCAAATTGCCGCGATGCCACGCTTCAATCCACGCGCTTCCATCGCATGCAACAACGTGACAATAATCCGCGCTCCGCTCGTGCCAATGGGGTGCCCCAAAGCGCACGCGCCGCCGTTCACGTTCAATTTGTCGCGCGGGATCGACAACTCCGCCATCGCCGACATGGGCACGACCGCGAAGGCTTCATTCACTTCCCATAGCTCGACATCATCCACCGACCAACCGATGCGGTCGAGCAATTTGCGAATTGCGGGGACGGGCGCAGTCGTAAACCAACCCGGCTCCTGCGCGTGTGACGCATGCCCAAGAATCCGCGCGCGTACCGTGACCCCCTTCGCTTTCGCATCGGCTTCACGCATCAACACCAACGCCGCAGCGCCATCCGAGATCGACGACGCATTCGCAGCGGTCACCGTACCGTCTTTCTTAAACGCAGGTTTCAAGAGCGGAATCTTATCTGGCCGCGCCTTCTTCGGCTGTTCATCTTCGGCGACCGTGACCGACCCCTTTCGGCCCGCAATCTCCACCGACGCAATCTCGGCTTCAAACGCCCCAGACTTCTGCGCGTTCAACGCGTTCTCTAATGATTGCAACGCATATCCATCCTGATCTTCACGCGAGAACGAATACTTGCCCGCACAATCCTCCGCAAACGTCCCCATCGCGCGGCCCTTGTCATACGCATCTTCAAGCCCGTCCAAGAACATATGGTCCACGATTTCCCCGTGCCCCATACGCATACCGCCACGCGCCTTCGGTAAGAGGTACGGCGCGTTCGTCATACTCTCCATACCGCCCGCAACAACAATGTCGCCGTTGCCCGCGCAAAGTTGGTCGTACGCAATCATCGCCGTCTTCATCCCCGATCCGCACATCTTGTTCACGGTCGACGCCGGCACCGAATTCGGGATGCCTGCCTTAATCGCCGCTTGCCGGCCAGGCGCTTGCCCTTGACCAGCAGGCAATACGCACCCCATCAACACCTCGTCAACATCCTCCGGCGCAACCCCTGCACCTGACAATGCCGCCTGAATCGCCACCGCTCCCAACTCCGAAGCACTAGCACCCGACAACTCACCCTGAAAACCACCCATAGGCGTACGCGCACCACCCACGATTACAATTGCGTCAGACATCCCAAGACTCCCATAACTGCAAGTTTGCACAAACGACAATTATGCCCTTTTTGAGGCGCTTCATGAAATTGGTAACACGAACGAAAATGAACAGGATATAGGGTGCGGGTCAGAAGGAATACGCTCTATTCATTATCCATTAGTTTGGAGCCACAAACATAGTCTCGTACATCACCAGACGTTGACTACAAATCACCGTTAGTTGCCATCCGCCTATTAACAAGCATGAACGCGTTCACGAGACGCCGAACTCGCAGTCGGTTATTTACGCGGCAATCTCCATCCGGAATACGACTTGAACACCCAACCAAACTCACCTCTATAATCCCCCGTGTTCTTTGCAAGACTGCGGTGGATGGAAACTCATTCACTACAATTCCGGTTATGGTGTAATCTACTAACACTTGAACGAGTGAATTCCCACAAATCAGGGGAGCCGAATCAGCATGAACGACTATACTCACGAGACGCCCGGCTTGCCGTCGATACAAATCAGGTTGTGGCCGGCGGTCGTGCTCGCCCTGGTGCATGTTTCGGCACTGACGTACGCGTTGTTCTTCGGGCACACGTTGATGCAATTCATGATCGGCGGAATACTCATTCCATTGCTCGTCCTGATTGGCATGATGATCTGGTGGATGCTTTGCCGGAAAGTCCCGATCAAACAGCGATTTGCTGGTGTGGCCCTCGTAATACTCGCCCTAGCGTGGATCATCTTCACGCACCCGCTGACGAACGGCGGTTTTCCGTTCCTCATCGTGGTCCTACCCATCATGACGATCGGCACGGTGACTGTGCTGATCGCAACTCTTCGCCAACCGTGGCCAAGACGTAGAACCGCTCTTGCTGCACTTGTAGTCGGAGCTGCCGTTCTATTGACAGCGATACGCGTAGATGGCAGTCATGGAAACGAAATGCCCGTCATGGCTTGGCGGTGGACTCCGACGTCGGAAGAACTGACGATCGTCAGCTTAAGCACCGAACAACGAACAAATAAAACTGCTACGGTTGCCGCCCAGCCCGGCCCTGGT
>JAJDAB010000496.1 GCA_029262095.1 Candidatus Hydrogenedentota bacterium | reverse complement strand
ACAACGTACGTAACCTGGATGAGCGGGAGGTCTCCGCTGGGCGAAACGGACGACAACACACCGCGCGAATCGCACATCATCATCCTAGACAACGGACGCACGAAAATGCGCGAGGACGAGCCCTTGCGCGAAAGCCTCCACTGCATCCGCTGCGGCGCCTGCATGAACGTGTGCCCAACGTACGGCGTCGTAGGTGGCCACACGTTCGGACACATCTATCCCGGCCCCATCGGTATCCCGTGGACCGCACAGGTTCACGGCCTAGAAACCGCGGGCGACTTCGCGCACCTCTGTATCTCGTGCGGCCTGTGCAAGGAAATCTGTCCCGCCCAAATCGACATGCCCACAATGATCGCAGAAGTGAAACAACGGGACGCGGTAAAACATCCACCGCCCGCAGTGAATCGGGTCATGATGGCAGCGGACCACTATGCGAAATTCGCATGCGCCACAGCGCCGTTCTCGAATTGGGGAATGCGGTCGCGACTAATTCGCGGTCTGATGCAAAAAGTACTGGGTTTGGACGCGTCGCGCCCGATTCCCTCATTCGCCAGACAAACACTCGAGAAACGTTTAAAGCGCCGCCGATCGCTCGTGCGCAATCCCCGTGGCCGCGTGGCGTTGTTCATGGACGTTTACGCCAACTACAACGCACCGGAGCTAGGAATCGCCGCAGTAGAACATCTCGAAGCCCTCGGCTACGAAGTCATTGTCCCCGAGCAACGAGCCAGTGGCTATCCGTTCATCGCGTACGGCGACCTCCATCGCGCGCGCGAAACAGCAGCGTTTAACGTCGACCGATTCTCCCGCGTTGTGGGCGAAGATTGCGCTGTGGTCGCGATCGAACCCACCGCCGCCTACTGCCTCAAGGTTTCCTACCCGAAACTGCTCCACCAAAGCCGCAAATCAAACGCCGTCGCAGAACATTCATACGAGTTGTTCGACTTCCTCGTAGAACACGAACCCGACCAACTTGACGGCGCATCATTAAAAGGCAAGCGATTCGGTTTTCACGTTTCGTGTCACCAACGCCCGCTAGACGGAGGCAACACGACACTGGAGTGGTTACGGCGGCGAGGCGCGGAGATCGAATTGATCGAAACTGGAACATGCTGCGGGATGGGCGGTACCTTCGGCATGAAAGCGGGCGCGCTCGGTGCAGAGCTATCGCGGGCCGTGGGCGAACCGTTGTGCGACCTGTTTAAACAGGCAAACGTGGACGCCATCGTAACCGAGAGTAGCGTATGCGCCATCCAACTGAGCGACGGAACGGGGCTGCCGGTGTATCATCCCCTGGAATTATTAACCCTAGTTTGAGGAGCCAACATCATGGTATTTGTAAAAACATTCAAGGGATACGAAGACCGCGTACAGGAAATGGACAAAGCGGTTAATGAATGGATTCAAGCGGGAAACGCGGACGTGATCGACATAAAAGCCGTGTTGAGCCACGAGGTGGAAAGTCGGGCGCGATCAGGCGATCTCGTCTATGTCGTGCTCTACCGCGCCGCCGAGCCTATCGAATAAGCGCGTTACGTATATCGCTTAGGCCGGTCATTATCGAATTGGGTCAGCGCCGAGTCATAGCCCGCAATGATTTGCGCCGCCGATTCTCCCGCGTCAATTTGAGCGCGTAGTCCCTCAGTGCCCGCGAGCGTATCGAAGAACGGGAGCCATTCCAGCTTTCGTTTGTGTTCGTCCCGAATTGCGCTCAACAGCGCGATGGTCAACCGAAACGGCCTGGCATCTGCCGGGTTCACGAATCGTAGCGCAACCCCTTGGCACTGCTGATTCTTGAAGCGTGGGTTCGCGGCCTTACCCGGAATTGATTTCGGCGTATATTCAACAGTACTCAGTTCAACGCCAACGCGATCATCCGGCCCTATGGCCTCGATAATACGTTTCGCCTTGAGCCAGGGCGCACCAGCGACCAAGAACGGCCGGTCCGTACCGCGGCCCTCATTGAGATTCGTCCCCTCGAAAAGGCACATACCGACGTACGCAAGCGCCGTTTGCGCGGTCGGCAGGTTTGGCGACGGCGGCGTCCAGGCCAACTGACATTCGTCGAAGAGCCGATGCCGCTCCCAATTCTCCATCGTCTTCACTAGCACCGAGAATCGAGGCGAGGTGAACTCAGTCCGCTTGAAGAAAACCGCCAGCTCACCCAAGGTCATGCCGTGCCGAATTGGAATGCGGGCGTACCGCACCAATGATCCACCATCTTTCGCGATGGGCCCTTCCAACGCGACACCACCCACCGGATTCGGTCGATCAAGAACGACAACCGGTGTACCTGCCGCTTCACACGCCTTCATGCACGCCTTCATCGTCGCAGCGTACGTGTAATACCGAGCACCGACATCCTGTAGATCGACAACGAACACGTCGACTTTCCCCAGTTCGTCCGCAGTAGGCGCCTTCCGGTCGCCGTACAGGCTCACGATGGGAACCTGCCCCCCTTCGGACGACACCGAAGCACCCGCCTCAGCCTGGCCACGGAGCCCGTGTTCTGGACTATACAAAATGGTCAACCGCGCATCCGGCGCAAGTGCGAAGACATCTAATATATGTCGGCCAAGCGAATCCTTGGCCGCATGGTTCGTAAGCAACGCGATACGCTTCCCCCGAAGACCGTCAAACCGTTCGTGCACCAAGCGATCTAAACCAACCTGCGTGTTCGTCTGGTTCGGCAATACGTTCTTCGAAACCGCCGTGTAAAACGTTCGGCGAAACTCTCCGTTGTCGCGCCGCCTGCGCGACGGATGACACGTATTGCCCAACAGAACCGCGTAGACACCCGAATCCCGGTCCATCCATAGACACGTACCCGTCCAACCCGTATGGCCAAACGCGGTCCGGGCAGGCAGATAGCCTTCGTTTAGCGTCGACCACGGATCCAGCGCCCAACCCAACCCTCGCCACGGCCAATGCGAAATTTGTCCACGCCGAATCATCGCCTGGATGGTCGAATCGGTGAGCACGTCACCTGCGATCATTGCGCGGCAAAAAAGGCCGAGATCCGAAGCCGTCGAGAATAAGCCCGCATGGCCGGCTACACCACCCACCGCATACGCATTCTCGTCGTGAACCTCGCCCTGAATGACGCGGCCCCGCCAACGGCAGTTCTCGGTCGCCGCGATCCGCGGCTTAAACGACTTCGGGGGATTAAACCGAGTGTCGGACATCTTCAGCGGTCGGAATATTTCACGGTCGCAGAAGCCGTCTAATGAATCTCGCCCAGCGATCTCCACGATCTTCCCGAGGGCCATGAATCCAGGGTCGGAATATCGGTACCGCGTCCCCGGAGGATTCAGCAGTGGCAACGTCGCATAGTATTGCAGCATCGCGTCCACACTCTTATGCGAACGATACAACGGCTTGCCCGCCGTAAGTCCCGCCGTATGATTGAGCAACTGACGAATCGTGAACTTCATAAACGCAGGAATCGGAATCCACTCGCCCGCCGGCTGATCGAGATTCAATTTCTGCGCCTCGTTCAGCTTCATTATCGCGGTCGTCGTCGCAACAACTTTTGTCAACGAAGCGAGATCGTAAATCGTATCGTTCACCGCTGCACGGCGACTCGGTTGAGATTGCGCGTTACCCGCCGCTGAATGGAACACGATTCCGTCCTGCGTGCCCACCAACGCGACGGCACCAGGACCCTTAGAATCGCGAACCGCTTCCCCAAGCGCTTTTCGCAAACGGCCAACCAATTCTTCTTTGTTCACATCACTCATGTTCACTGCACTCGCTTAACGGCTCGATAATATTTGACGGTATCCACCTATAGTGGTCAACAAACTTGAGGGATGCAACACGATGAGTTGCGGTCAGCCAAGAACTGAGGCACCTGACCGGCACCAAGAAGGAAGTACTACAAGGCCCAAGAACTAACTACAAAGGAAACGATGCTCACGGGCCACGATGAGCTTAGGCCGAATCCCCCTCCACGAAGGCGATTATAAGGCCTCCTAAACGACCAAAAGGGCTCGCGAATCTTGACGATTCGCGAGCCCTTTCAGGCAATACTAGTAAACTACCGGCGTCCGCGTTTCTTCGCGGCGCGTTTCTTCTTTGGAGCGGCCTTACGTTTTTTCGACGCGGCCTTCTTCTTAGTCGCACGCTTCTTAGTAGCGCGCTTCTTCTTGGTCGCGGCCTTTTTCTTAGTCGCACGCTTTTTCGTAGCGCGCTTCTTTTTACTCGCGGCCTTTTTCTTCGTAGCCCGCCTCTTCTTCGGAGCGGCCTTACGTTTCTTCGTGGCGACCTTCTTCTGCTTCACGGTGCGTTTCTTTTTGGCCGCACTCTTTTTCTTAGCACCGCTTTTCTTTCGCGCTGCACGTTTCTTTAGCGCCATGCTATCCCTCCTTTTGCGTAGCCGCTATCATCCGTTACGTCTGGTGCAGTGGCAAACTCACTAAACCGTCTGCGACTCCGTCCTGACGCACTAAACGCGTTCAAACATATCCACTGTGGATACGTCTCGGCACAAGTTGTTCCCCCGAAACAAAGGGATGTTGCTCTATTGAATTCCCCGGACATGAATGCGACTATTATCGTCGCTGTGTCCCCCACTTCGTACCATACTTGACTGAATATTCGTCGCATAAGCTAACTCTTCTAACGGTTGTTTACCAAACATCGACGAAAATAGCAAGTTTTTATTGGTATACTCTAAAAATTTTTCGCGCGTGCACACGATCTTTTCATTCATTTTGGTCGCTCAGTATTCCGAACTGAGACGAAGTTCCCTCATCATCTGCCTCCAACATGTAAAAGATCTTCCGATCAATTTTGGTAGTAAGAAAATCTTCTCAAGCACCCAAAATTTTACTATCTAGATAGTCGATACACGACCGTTTACTCGTCCAAATTCTGGAATACACGAACAAGTCACACGCAATGTTTCCGTGTGTTTCAAAAGATCGATATCAAATTGAACATCCCGACAAGACTTATTTATGCGGTTCTGTGAAGATGATCACATGACATCATCATATAACCCTATCTGATTGTCATTGCTAGAGTTACAATGCCGCTTTAATTACAGATTCGATCTCCAAAAACCTATACACCTGTAAGTAAACACATCCAAATATCTAGTTCAACCATAACGAACCTCTTCTAAATGATGCCGATCGCCCAAATGTTTTCGTCCAGACTCATGCCAACCTTCGACACCACAGAAGTCGTAGAGAAGATCGCGATCGACCGTTTCAAAATCGACGGAGATCGTGGCGCACAACGGACAAAAATGCTAGCTGAAGAACCGCCAGAAGATGTAAGAATTATCATCTCGACATCGGACGTAGACTAGCTGAAATGAGGATTCAAAAGGCCGACTTCGTAATCGATTATTTTGACCCGGATGCGCAAAATAGAAGACGATATGACCCAGTAGTGAACCGATGAAGCCGATTCGCCGAAGGAGAATTCCGACGTTTTCCACCAGATACATGATCGCGGTGGCCGTTATCGCCGCAGTCGGCTGCGAATCCGGCGTTGAAACTAGCGACGGAAGTTCCGCCCTCACACTGAGCACCGTAGACGGCCTAAAAATCGCCGCCACACTCCACAAATCCGCAATCGCCAATCCACCAGGCCTCATCCTTATCCATATGTACGGATCAGATCGGAGCGCTTGGGGACCGTTTGCAGCCCGTGCGCAGCGTGAAGGTTATTCTGTCATCTCTTTCGATATGCGGGGCCATGGCGAAACCGAAAAGCTAAATCCCGATTCGCAAAAGTACCGAGGTTTTTCCACAGATGAGTGGAAGGCGGTACTATTCGATATCGAAGCCGCGAAACATACGCTGATCTATTCTGGAGTAGACGCCGATCGCATTGGCGTGATCGGCGCGAGTATCGGCGCAAACCTCGCCGCCGGATACGGAGCAAAGTCGCCCGACGTAGGAGCACTCGTACTACTATCTCCTGGAAAGACTTATAAGGGCATCAGAGTTGATCAAGCATTTGCGGAATATGGCAAACGCCCATCAATGCTGGTAACCGGTGAAAGCGACCGCTACTCCTCCGACACGTGCCATGCACTGCACGATTCGGCATCAGGATTTTGTGAGCTCCGCGAATTTCCGGGCACACACCACGGCACCGACATCCTCGATGCAATTCCAAACGCGACCGTCCAGATTCTGCAGTGGTGCAATACGGTTCTCGGCGCACCTTCCCCCTCGCAAGGCTAGCGCGGCTTTGGATCGAAATGTCGGACACCACCTTGAACAGGGCGGATTGAGGTAGGAGATGAGCGCCCAACACTAATAAGGGTTCGACAAAAACGCTATGGGGTCCTGCAACTCGAAACGAAGACCCATTGATCACATCCAGTCGGCGTGCCTATACTGCCGTTACGCACGTAAGAAGCAACTCACCACAAAGGCGGATCGTACTCGTGAACGAAGAAGCGAAACCCGGCCAATATTTGGACCCCGAGGGCAATCCCCAAAAGGAACGGCGAAAGGGTTCCCGTCGCAAGAAGAGAATCATCGTCAATCACCACGACCGCCGAACGGCGGGTCGCCGAAATTCCGATCAGGCGTTCGAAGAACGTGAATCGCGCGAAGCCATCGCCGATGCGTTAGAAGACTTAACCAGCGGAAGCGACGAAGAGTAACACTGCGTGCGGATTAGGGAGCCGCATTCTCTAGAACCGCGGTCGCTTTCGTCGTCAATTCCGCTGCTGCTGCTTCCGGAGTACGAATGCCTGTAACAACGTCTTTCGCCGCCACTTCCACCAGCCCTCGCACTTCTTGCCATCCCGCGAGGTTCGGCTCAGGTCTCGCAAATGCCAAACAGTCGTAGGGCACACGATGCCCTTCCCACTCGCCCCAGTACGCTTTCAGTTCTGGCAGCTCCGCCGCTGACTTGCGAACAGGCAAATATCCCGTACCGAGCGCCCACTTAATACTGTTTTTCGGCTCACTGAAATATCGAATAAACGCCCAACTTGTGCGAACCTGCTCGTCGCCAACCGCAAACACGCAAGCGTTCGGCCCATACAGCACCGTCTTTGGATCGGCCGGGTCGTCCTGCGGAATCACGGCGACGCCCCACGCATTGCGATCACCTTCCATCAATTCGCCGATAGGTGCCAGGTGCGAACTCGATCGAAAGATGAATGCCACCTCATCCTGGGCGAATGCACTGCGGTCCTCGAAAGTGCGCGGGGGTGTAAGGTAGGCGAGGTCTTCATCCACCAGAAACCGCAACATCTCGAATATCTGAAGCATCGCGGGGTCAGCGAACGCGCGTCCATCTTCTGCAACGATCTCGCCGCCCAGCGACATCAGAAACCCATCCAGCGTAGAACAATCGATATCGATCGCGTATCCAAATTTTCCGGTATTTTCCCGAACCGTTTTGCATTGCGCAATGAATTTATCCCACGTACGAGGCGGTGACTCAATACCCGCCTCGCGAAGGACACGCCGATTGAAGTACATCACCAGGACCGCTTTGCTAAAAGGGAACGAATACATGCCGCCACCGAGCGCAGCGTACCGATTCGTTTCCAGCACCCCGGGGAAAAAATCGGCCAATTCCGCTTCGGTCAACCCCACATCAGGGTCGGCAATGAGATCATCAAGTCGTTGAACCGCACCGGACATCGCAAATTCCGTCGTCATACTCTCGTAGGCGACCGTCATTCCAGGGAGCCTCTTCGCCTGAATACTGGCGGATACCTTGCGATAGATATCCATG
>JAJDAB010000495.1 GCA_029262095.1 Candidatus Hydrogenedentota bacterium | reverse complement strand
CGTCGCGAAGGTGCGGTACATCAAACAGATGGGATCGAGCAGACCAATTTGTAGCGAACCCATCGCGGCCATGATAAGCATGACGGTCAATATCATGTACTTAATGAAATAGAAGTTCTTGTATTCGTTGTCGCCGATGCGTTCTTTGTTGCGGCCGATGTTGAACAACCAGCCCACGAATTGATGCAACGTCCCGTAAGGACAAATCCAGTTACAAAAAACGCGCCCAAATAACAGGGTAACCGCAATGATAGCGAGTCCCCAGCCGAGGTATCGGTACACGTAGCCGGTCGACAGCATGGTCGAAAGCATGACCAGTGGATCCATCTCGAGTATTCGGGATACCGGATAGCCGCCTAACCGAGACGTTTCCGTTGCCCATACCGAGAAAAAGAACACTGCGAAAAAGAACGCCTGCGAAAGAATCCGAACGTTTGTAATCCGCATGGCTTTGCGGAACTCAAACGACTCGAAATATGTTTTTACTTTTTCCATTGAATAAATCCGGTTTCCTTGTCCGCCCTTAGCCCAGAATTTCTTTGGTGCGACCGTCCCAATCTACTTTACCGCCGCCTTTCGATTCGGCCATGGCCAAGTATTCTGGATATTCGCGACCGCGCTCCAGCAAATGTTCAAAGGCCCACGCATCCGATGCAACTTGATCGACACTCGCGATGACGCAGTCATTCTTTTTCACGTTGGACGGATCGCCACCGGTCGGACCGTTTTGCATCAGGACTTTAGTTCCGTCCAATACGACGAACGTCGGTTTGATGAGAATCGACAAGTCCGAAACGATGCCGTGGATATCCTGGTGGAATTGGTTACGGGTCCCACCCAACAACCCGTACCAGTTCTTGATCGCCATAGATGCGTTGCAGAGGTTGTGATCTTTCACTGGAGACAGGCCGATGACCTTATCCACGTTCGTAAAGGGGCGATGGAAGAACCACCATTCCTCGATGAGACTCGCGCCTGGCGTGTGCAACATTTTGAACGCATTCGAATCGGGGAGATATACGCGGCCCCCCGCCATTTCGGTCGCCTGTCGAATTTTGCTCTTCGCGAAACAGTCTTGGGGCGACTCGATGGGATTGTCGCAGACGCGGACTTCCTGCGCCCGGCAATCTACGAGAATCATTTCGATCAGGTGCTGTAAAATTTCAGGATCAGAGGTCGCGCCGAGATTAGGTGAACGATCGAACGCGACGTTTGGCTTGACGAGCACGATGTCGCCCGGCTTGATGTAATGCTCGATGCCGCCAATGCCGTCGATCGCTCGCCGCAGCTTCACCTTGGGAGTACCCGCCTTTCGCGCGATGCCTACGTCCACCGCACCCGCCGGTTTTGCCACGCTGAAGTCTTGTATCGTGTCCGGCGTGTGCCGGGGCATGCTGCGCAACCCGGGCTTGTTCTTGTCGCGAATCGAACCGGGCCAGTTTTCCGGCGCGAGCGAGACGTAGCCCACTGCCGACGTTACGCCGCCCGCCGTCGCGATACGCCGGATAAACTGTCGGCGATCCATTGGCGCCTTCTCATAATCCGGGTGTTGAACAGGCTTAGGCTTCTTCATTCGACATTGCCCCATAGATTGCAGTGATCAGCTTTCCCATGGCATCCATATGATCGTAGCCCTCGGGAATCGCGTCCATGCCATACACCACCGCGCCCTCGCGGCTAATGGCGAAAAATTCATCCAAGAATTGATGTTTGAGAACCGTGACACCACGTTCCTCCGACACCCGTTCGTATTCTTCCAAATTGCTGTCGATGAGTTGTTGCATCATCGCGATCGCAGCCTCATCGCTCTCTGCTGTGTGAACGAAATAGCGTACGTCCGAGTCCGTATCCGGCCGTCCAAACCAAAAGTCCTTTGCGAAATCGTACTGAAAGACGTCCACTTTCTCGTATGCGATACGCTCGAACGGAATTCCCAATTTGCCTTCGAATACGCTATATACCGGCGGATATTCCGTCGCACCCAACGCGGACTCCGCGAGGGTTGCGGTTACCTGCATCGATTTTTCCTGAACGATTTGATTCTCTTCACTTCCATAAATCTTGAAGTAGTATTGGCCCGTAACGCCAATCGCGCCTACATCCGTCTTATGGAAATAGGCGTCCTTGAGTCGTTCCAGTTTCTTGCTATCATCTCGCTGCGCGGCATAGATGCCCATCGCATGCTGGAACAGACCCATGTCGTACATCTCAATGCTGAGATCCAAATCGCCTTCGGCATTCGTCAACGGAACGTAGTGCATCGCCACGAATCCGAACTGGAAGTACTGTGGCGCGCCGCCGTTGATCTTTTCGAACAAATTAACTTTGTCATATTCTTTTACACGGGCAGCCGTTTTCCAGCCGTCATCAAGAATCGCGGGTGGGAAGATGCCCACTTGCGGGACAGGTGCGGCTCCAGTGACCGCCGCCATAGCAGGGTCCGCCCATTGCTCAAACGGCGTACGGTATAGATTGTCCGTCACGCTATCCGCCACCATCATTGCCATCGTGATGTCACGCTCACCAGGGTCGAAGTCATCTTTGCGCATGGCAAACCAGACCCCCATAAGGATCACGAAACCAATGAAGAATGCGCTGAATCCTACTTCGCGCATGGAAATACGCTTGCGGTACACCTTGCGCTTCTGGTTGTTGAAAATTTTCTTGTGTTTTGCTTTTGCCATGCCAAATGCACCCCGCGCGTCACTTGTTGCAACCCGCACAAACTCAATAACTTAAACGTCTTAGCCTAACCGGATTATTCCGCCGGACACTACACTGCCCAAGCCGCCAATTATCATAGAGTTGCAACCCGGGCCAATCAAGCCCACGAACCGAATTCGATCACTGTGGCGGTGGACTAAAGACACCGGCCTTGCCTCGCAAACGCATGCGGCACATTGTGTTATGGTATCCGCTAAGCGTAGTGACTGCCGAGTTACTTACAGTTACACATGCTAATCGAGAATAGCGGTCAGGAATGGACTGGCCCGCTCCGTGGTTCCCACTCCGGTAAGGAAAACTTTCGAATGTCTAATAATGCTCCAAATGAAGTAGCCGTCCTCGATGCGCTCCGGGTCATCATTGACCCTGATCTGGGCAAAGATATCGTCTCCCTCGGGTTCGTCAAGAATCTCGTCATCGACGGCGGTAACGTATCGTTCACCGTGGAATTAACCACGCCGGCGTGCCCGGTCAAGGCCGAGTTTGAGGCCAAGGCCAAAGAAGTCGTCCTCAAATTGCCTGGAGTCACCGATGTCAACGTGACCATGGGCGCCATGGAGCGGAAAGCGAACCCTGACGCCGGCCCGAACAATCTGTCCAAAGTCGGCGCGATTATTGCCGTGTCATCCTGCAAAGGCGGCGTCGGCAAATCGACTGTCGCCGCGCACATCGTTCGTCAGCTTCAGCGCGACGGCTTCAAAGTCGGCTTGATGGACGCAGATGTGTACGGTCCGTCTGTGCCGACACTGTTCGGCTGCCGGAATCCGCAAGTCTATATGAAGGGCGACGAGATCAAACCGATCGAAATCGATGGCATTCAAGTCATGTCGCTCGGCTTCGTACTCGGCGATGGCCCCGCCGTAGTTCGCGGACCGATCGTGTCCAGTTACACCCAACAAATCCTCAAACAAACCGCATGGGGCGAACTCGATTACCTCATCATCGATTTCCCGCCCGGTACCGGCGACATCCAACTTACGTTAGTGCAGCAAGCCGAATTCGATGGCGCCGTTATCGTTACGACGCCGCAAGCCTTGTCCCTCGTCGACGTCGCTCGCGGCATCCTCATGTTCGAGAAAGTCGACGTGCCCGTACTCGGCCTAGTAGAAAATATGAGTTACTTCGAATGCGATGGCTGCAACAAACGCCACCACATCTTCGGCGAAGGCGCGCACGACTTGAAGAAACGATTCGGCATCGAAACACTCGCGCAACTACCGATCATGCCCGGCCTCTCCAACCTCGAAGCCGCTGAAGCGGGTGCAAACGTTCCAGAAATACGCGAGCTGGTGGACAAACTCCACCGCGCCGTGGGTAAAGCCCGTGTTACAACAGGCAGCCGACCCGAAGTCACCAAAGGCGAAGGCGTCATCAACATCAAATGGCCCGAGGGAGAGGCCGACACCCTCGCCAACCGCGAAGTCCGCGCCGCCTGCCAATGTGCGTCCTGCGTACACGAATTCACCGGCCAACAAATCCTCGATAAAGAATCCATCCCCGAAACCATCCAAGCCGAAGCCATCACCCCCCTCGGCAACTACGCCATAGGCATCGCCTGGAGCGACGGCCACTCCTCCGGGATTTTTACCTGGGACTATTTGCGCGAATTGGCGCAGGGCGTGTCGGCGTAAGAATCCACCACTATGAGTGAGTTCGTAGTTCCGCCTTCAGGCGGTCTCCCGCAACGAAGGAGTTGCCGTGATTCTGCCGCCTGAAGGCGGAACTACGAACCTAATCGAATTGCGACAAGTGGCCCTGAGTTAAATTGCAGGATTGATGGCCAACTACCGCTGCGCCTGCGCCAATTGCGCGTTCAACGCGTTTTCGCCGAACGTCAGAAAATTCTGCAGTTCGGCGAATTGGTCTTCCGATAGCGCACCTTGCAGTTGTGCTCGCATGGCGTCCATGGCGCGGAGTTGGTAATTCACGTTTTCCTCCAACGTGAAGAGTTCGTTCGACTGTTCCAGCGCGATTTGTTCCGCGCGAAACTCGTTCACGGCCACACTCATCACCGTTTCGAAATTGTCCGCGGTCAACCCGCTTGCTAATGCGCGGATTTGGTTGCGGAGCGTACCGTCCAACTGCCGCGCATCGATGTCCGCCGCATACTCACTCCATGTCTCATAGCTATCGCCATCCAATCGACCGCGGAGCTCTTCATCCAGAATCGATCGCTCGTCGAGTGTCCATGCGCGCACATCACTCCACGTCGTGTCGTCATTTTGCAATCCGTAGCGCGTCAACGCCATGGTCTCCATATAGCTCTCAGCGAGTAAGTCGCGAACTTCCGCCTTTGTGGCGGCGTCCAATTCGACGCCGTTCAAAAAGTCTGCGTACATCAATTCCGAAAGCGCTTTGAGCTGCACCCGTGCGCCAGCGTTGTCATGCAGCTTCGCCCGAATATCGTTCAGCGATAATTCGTCAGCATCTTCCTTTTCCTCCGAGTCAGCATCCATCGGCTCTTCGGCGGCAACACTCGATTCCTCAGCTTGCGCATCCGCCATTGCCGCATCCGCTTCGAGTTGTTCGATTCGTGCCTGCGCTTCCGACAGCTCGGTCTCAAGTCGAGCGCGATCCGCCCTGGTTTCGTCGAGGCCCTGCTGAAGTTCAGTAATGTCTACCGAGGCGACTTCTACGGGTGTCGAATCCTCACTCATCGATGTGACTAGAAAATATCCACCGCCCGCCAGGACGATTACTATAAGGGCGATGATAGGAAAGGATTTCATTCCACGGACTCCTGGAGGTTCATGCGACGTAGGTTAAATCGTATGCTATCACTCCTCCGCCAAGCTTGCACGGACCGCTTCATCGAGCTTTTGCAGGAACCGCGAGCGATCCTTCGGCTGAAACGGTGCGGGTCCGCCGGTCATTTCACCGTGCTCGCGCATACTTGACAGGATTTCGCGTTTCGCCAGCGCATCGCCAATGGTCGCATCCGTAAACACCCGTCCTTTCGGGCCGATAACACGCGCCCCGTTTTTCAAACACCGCGCGGCCAAGGGGATATCCGCGGCGATTACGATATCGCCTTGGCCCACGTGATCGACGATCCAGTCATCCGCCTCATCGAATCCCTGGCCCACAACCACCAGCTCGATGTCGTCTCGTTCCGGTGTAAGCATCCACGAATTCGCGACGAGCGTCACATGCACTCCGCATCGCGCCGCGACTCGGTACACTTCGTCTTTCACCGGACACCCGTCTGCATCAATATAAATAGTCGTCAATGTTTCATCCCTTTTCTATGAATCGCAATGCTATTGTAACCGCTTCAACGGAAGGAGTGTTGTGTTGAAGATTTTATTCTTGCACGGTTTCGGCGCACAGCCGGGGGGATTCAAACCGACGTATCTGCTCAGCCGGGGCCTTGAAGTGCTGAATCCGCAACTCTCGAACGATGATTTCGAAGCGGCCGTCGTTGCTGCGCAAGACGCATTCAATACAGGTCAGCCGGAAGTCGTTGTTGGGTCTAGCCGTGGCGGAGCGGTAGCGATGAACATCGACACGGGATTAGTGCCGCTCGTGTTGGTGTGTCCGGCATGGCGTCATTGGGGCGAGGCGCGCATCGTGAAACCCAATACGACAATTCTGCACTCGAAAAACGACGAGGTGATTCCATTTGAAGACAGTGTTGAGCTGGTCCGGAAGAGCGATCTCCGAGAATCGGCACTGCGACCGATCGGAAGCGATCATCGCTTAGTAGATGAAGCGTCATTGAACGCGCAATATCTCGCAATCTGTGAGGCAGCGGAGAAGTAAGACCGGGAATGTAGCGCCGCGCAGCGTGTATACTCAATTGATCGGGGTTCCATTCGGGGGTGGTCTTGAATTCGAGCGGTGAAAGCGGTTCCGTATACGGCGCGGTTCTAATTCGATTAGCTGCATTAGCGGTCGTGCCTGCGTGTTTGTTGTTCACGCAAGCGCACACGGCGGAAGCGCTCTTATGTCTGCCGCTCATCGTCTTAGGAAATCGCAGGCTCGTCGTCCTACTCACCGGCGTTTGCGTGACGATTGCCGTGTCGGTTGTTGCCACGTACCTTTCCCGGATGGGTCTCGCGGCAATGCCAAGCGCAATGTACAACTCTCACTACGGCCCTTTCCGAAGTGGCGACATCATTCTCGCGGCCATCGTGTTTGCGGTTCTCGTCTTCGCCATTTGCGGGAATTCGATCGCGACTCCCAACCGTGACCCCATCGTCGCGATTGCGCTTCCCGGATTCGCACGACCTATTCGATTGATCCTCGCCAGCACGTGGCCAATGTTGCCGATTGTTGCCCTGCCCTTTGGCCTAGTATCGGTTGCGGGGGCGTTGGTATGGGGCGTTGTAATCGCGCTGTTCCATCACGCCCTATGGACTGGATACGGTCGTGTACATCCCGAACCAATTGATGTGAAGGCGCCACGGCCAAACCGATACATGCAGTTTGGCGAATCGGGGCTCATCGCGGTGTTCACCATCGTCGTATTGTTGCCGTTCGCGAACAAACCTTTTCACATCGATGACCCTGCCTATCTTTGGACCGCGCAACAGATCGTCAAGACACCTATCGACTTCTACGGATTCAATCTGCATATGAACGGAATGCTAGTTCCGATGCACATGGAGATGCAGAATCCGCCGCTCTTCAGTTACGTTCTTGCAGCCGTCGCCATCGCCACAAGTTGGAACGAATGGCCGATGCATGTTGTGTCGTTGGCGTTCACCCTGGCCGCGGTGCTCGGAACCTATGTGTTTGCCCAACGCTTTTGTGTCAACGCCTGGGCCGCCGCTTTGGCCATGCTCTCCGCACCCGGATTCTTCGTCTCGGCAACGACCGTCATGTGCGATATCCCCATGATCGCGTTCTACGTCTGGGCAGCCCACTGCTGGCTGACGGGGTACGACCGGTCGCGTCACGGATACTTAGTCGTCGCCGCCCTGCTGATCGCTATCGCGGCACTCACGAAATATTTCGGTATGACCATGATTCCACTGTTGTTCGTCTACTCCGTTGTGCAGAGTGGCGGGCTCCGCGCGCGCCAACTCTACTTAATCATTCCGGTCGTCATACTGACTGCCTATGAAATGTGGACACGTGATTTCTATGATCGCGGACTGTTGCTTGGTGCGAGCGAATACGTGCGCAACGTGCAGCAATTGTTACCCGAAGGCCTCGCGCCAAGTTGGCTCGCCGGGCTCATGTTCATTGGTGGCAGCCTGGGCACCATCGCGATCATCGGAATGACCTGTGCTCGCGGAAAGACAGCGGCGCTACTGAGCCTAGGTATACTCATCACTACGATAGTGGTCGCGGGCCTACTGTTTCTGGCAAGACCAAGCATCGAGGCCGTTGAAGAGTTGACTGTTCCCAACATTTGGCTCGGTGCGCTATTTGCCGCACTCTCCCTCCTAATCGTTACGATCGCGTTGACAGACCTGTTCCGAAATCCTGGACCGGATTCCTTGTTGTTGGCGATGTGGTTAGGTGGTTCCATCCTATTCTGCGTCGCAGCGAATTGGACCGTCAATGTTCGCGCGCTGTTGCCCGCCGTGGTTCCCGCGGCAATTCTCATGGTTCGCCAGTTGGAAATGGCACAAGGCGCTACCTGCGTCCGCAATAATTCGTGGCGAATCATCGCGGCAACGGGTTGTGCGCTCGCCATCAGCATGCTAATAGCGCGTGGAGATACCGCGTATGCACGGTATGAACGTGCCATGGCGCGCGCGATTGCCACGGTGCATATGAATAGCGGAACACTGTGGTTTGATGGTCGCTGGGGACTCGAGTATTACCTCCGAACCTATGGAGGAAAGACGTTGATCACGGACGAAGTACGCCCGGGCGATCGTGTTGCACTGCCGGAACGCGCCGATGCCGATATCCTATTGCCGGGTCGTGAACTCTCACCCACACACGAAGTGCTGATACCACGGCAGGGCGCGTATCAAACCATGTTTGCTGGCGCCGGGTTCTATAGCAGCTTGTTCGGTCCACTACCATTTGCGATCGGTGATGCGCCCGTAGACCAGTATCGATTGTACGACGTGATTCGCTGAGCCGGTTGCGGGCCAATCGTTCCGGTGTTAGGGTGATCGTTCGATCATGTATCAGGGAGGCATCACCAATGACCGTGGATAAAAAATCGAACATCGGGCGGCGAAATTTCGTCAAGACAGCGTCCGCCGCAACTGCCGGCGTCCTTCTGGTCAAACCGCAGATTGCGTTCGGTACCGCTGCCAACTCCGCATTACAAGTCGGCATTATCGGAGCCGGGAGCCGTGGCCCCTGGCTCGGTGGTTTCTTTCAGCAACACACCAATTCGAAAGTCGTCGCCCTCGCCGATTACTATCGCGACCGCCTCGACGCCGCCGGCAAACGACTCGACGTTCCGAATGATCGCCACTACATCGGCATCGATTCGTACAAGGAACTCATCGCAAGCGATGTTGACGCCGTCGCC
>JAJDAB010000494.1 GCA_029262095.1 Candidatus Hydrogenedentota bacterium | reverse complement strand
CCTCGACAAACGCCGAGTCGTAGGACAGCCCTGCCTTCTCCATCACACGCTGCGATCCGCGATTCGCCTGCATCGTCTTCGCGACGATACGGTCAGCACCAAGCGCATCGAATCCCTTCGCAACCAAAGCTAACGAACCTTCGGTGGCCAAGCCCCGACCCCAAGCGCGCCGAACAAACCGGTATCCAAGCTCCAAAACGCGCGGATCATCGCCAAACGGACGAAGATGAAACCAACCCAGAAAATCATCCGTCTCCCGCTCAATCGCCGCCCACGCCCCGAGTATCCCCGCACTCGCATACTCGCCCATCAACATCGGCAGAACTTCATCTCGAACGACATGCATCGGTGTCGGCGATCCATCCGAGATAAATCGCATCACCTCCGGATCGCTATCGAGCGCATACAAAAGCTCGGCATCATTGTCTGTGAACGCGCGAAGATCGAGCCGTTCCGTTTGTAAATAGAGCGTCGCCATCGCGTGTTTCTCCTCCTTGCCGAGCGTGCCGCCGCGTGCCATAATATCAGGCTCATCAGTCGCCATGACGCAAACCCGGTGTGCCCGGTTGGAGTAGAAACTATGAAACAAGTGATTTCTTGGATTGGACTCTTGGTCATCATCATGGCCATGTCCGCCTCGTGCGAGAACCCCGCGGACAACGTACCAACCGCCACGGTCACCGAGGCGGTGCCCATTGAAGAACCGGCGCCTGCACCGGACCCCGCGCCGGCCGAGCCATCAGAACCGGCTTCGGAACCGATGACCGAGGAACCTGCGCCCGCGCCTGAACCCGAGCCGGATCCGGAACCAGCACCCGAGCCCGCACCCGTGGCCGAGCCGATGGACCTTGCGTTCACCGACAATTCCATGATCACATTCGAAGGCTCAAAGGTCACTGGCTCCCACTCCGGCGGCTTCGTCGACTTCGTCGGCAATGTAATCATGACAGACGGGACATTCGAGACCGCCCAAATCACCATCGACATCGACATGACGTCTTTGTTCTCCGATAACTCGGTATTAACCGAAACGTTGATCGGCAAACGCTTTTTCGAAGTCGACGAATTTCCCGAATCGAAGTTCATGTCCACGGGAATCGAAAAGTCAGCCGACGGCTACACAATCACCGGCAACCTCGAAATGCACGGCGTGACCAAGGGCATTGCGTTTCCCGCCACGGTCACGATGGAAGACGGTGTATTAACGTCGATATCTGAATTCTCCATCGACCGATTCCAATGGGGTATCGAAGACACCGGAATGCAAGACGACCTCATCCGGAAAGAGGTTGTCATCCGTTTCGAAATCGAGGCTGAATAGCGCACGTGATTGACTGAATACCAAGCGTTTGATAGCCTATTCATCCGCTTTTCGTGGGCGATTAGCTCAGGTGGTTAGAGTGCCTGCTTGACATGCAGGAGGTCACTGGTTCAAGTCCAGTATCGCCCACCATTTGTAAACTAGACTGATTCCTGCACTTAGGGAAACCCGCCAACGCGGCGGCGCGGTCATAACCCATTGTCAAAAAAGTGTAGTACTACACTTTTTGCATTCGGGAGGATCGCGCCAATGCCAAAACACATCCCCGCTCTCTGCATTCACAAGGCCACAGGACAAGCGTATGTTCGCTTGAACGGCGAACAAGTCTATCTCGGTAAACACAGCACAGAAGCTACCGAGCAGCGCTATCGAAAGACGATCGCGGAGTGGATGGCCAACAACTGTCGGCCACTGGTCAAAGAGTCGAACCTGGCCGTGACCGAGTTACTGTCAGCCTACCTCGATCATGCCGAATCGCATTACGTGGATTCAGGCGGTCGGCCCACTTCGACGCTTTCAAACGTGCAGACGGCTCTCCGGGACACGCACCGGCTCTACGGCAGCACGATGGCCGCAGACTTTGGACCGAAGGCCTTGAAAGCCGTGCGTGCGTCCTGGGTCGACCAAGGGCTCTCCAGAAACACCGTAAATCAGTACACTTCGATCGTGAAGCGGGGGTTCAAGTGGGCCGTGGCAGAGGAAATGATTCCGTTCGCCGTCTATCAGCCGCTCAGTACGGTCGAGGGTCTTCGCCGCGGACGATCCGCCGCTAAGGAGTCTCGAAAAGTCGGCCCGGTAGACACCGCTTCTATCGATGCCGTAAAGCCACTTGTCTCCCGACAGATATGGGCGCTCATTCAGCTGCAGCGATTTACCGGGGCGCGCGGCGGGGAACTATTGAGGCTTCGCGCCGTTGATATCGACGTCAAGGAAGACGTGTGGAAAGCGCGAATCTCCGGGCACAAGACGGACTACCGCGATGGCTCCGACGGCCAAGCCCGGCCTCGAATACTTTATTTCGGGCCGCGTGCGCAAACTGTGCTGCGCGAGTTTATGCAGGACCGGTCTGTCGATGCGTATCTGTTTTCGCCGAGGGAAGCGATTGCGGAGGCCGCGTTGAGGGCGAACGGACATCGGCGCGGGAATCAGCCAGCGTCACCACGAAAGACTTCGCGCCGCGTCGGCGAAGTGTACACGGCCTCGTCTTATCGCCAAGCGATCAGGAGAGCGTGCGAGTCAGATGGTATCCCGAAGTGGACACCACACCAATTGCGACACACGGCCGCGACTGAGATTCGAGAGAGGTTCGGGCTGGACCGGGCACAGGTGATTCTTGGGCATTCGAGCGCGAAGGTTACGGAGGTCTACGCAGAACTCGATGCAGAGAAAGCTATTGCGGTGGCGCGGGAGATTGGGTGATGGAGTCATTCTTCAGTGAAAATCGCGGCTTCGTGTTTCCGTAGCATCTAGTGATACGTCGGGTTCCCAAAGTTTCTCAGCGACGAGGTGGACGACGCCGGATTCAGATTGCAGTTTACCCGTGACGCCCAGAAACGATTGTGTTTTTCCGAGTAGTTCGTAGCGCTTAAAGACCTTTTCCCAAATCACAATGTTAACAAAACCGGTCTCATCTTCCAGTGTCATAAAGACGACGCCTTTTGCGGTGCCTGGGCGTTGCCGGCAAATGACCAGTCCTGCGTAACGAACGCGCGACCCATTTTTCATATTACGCAAAGCATCCGCATCGGGCAGCCCGCGTTTCCGCAGTTGCTTCCGTAACGTCGTCAGCGGATGACCGCGCGTACTGTGGCTGGTGAAAGTATAATCCCAATCGATTTCTTCGAGCGGGTTCAATGGGTCGAAATTTGTTACGGGTTCCGCATCGCCAAGGTTTAGTTCTTCGCCCCTATTCGCGACAATGCCTAGCGCACTCCATAGCGCGTCTCTACGTTCGTTAAATCCTTGGAATGCACCGGCGTCGGCCAATCGCACGGCGTCGCCCTCCGCAAGCTTTGTGCGAACGACGAAATCGTGTATGGATATGTATGTGCCCGCTTGACGCGCCGTGACAACGGACTCTGCAACGTGCTCTCGGAAACCCTTGACGTACCGCAATCCCATTCGAACCGCGAAGCCCTCGCCACTTCCCGTCGCTAGTTTCAACGAACATTGCCATTCGCTGTGGCGTACGTCCACTGGAAGCACCGTTACGCCGTGGCGCTTCGTATCCTCGACAAGAGTAGACGGACTGTAGAAACCCATTGGTTGCGCGTTCAGCATGGCGCACAGATAACTCGCAGGGTAATGGCACTTTAGCCACGCCGTCGCATACGCTATTAGCGCAAAGCTCGCGGCGTGACTTTCTGGAAACCCGTATTCTCCAAAGCCTCGAATCTGTTCAAACACGCGTTCGGCAAACTTCCGTTCTATACCTTTCGCCGTCATGCGAGAGATTAGACGTTCTCGGTGGCGCTCGATTCGTCCACACTTTCGCCACGCGGCCATATCCCGCCGGAGTTGATCCGCTTCGCCCGGCGTGTAATCTGCGGCGACCACAGCGAGTTGCATTACTTGTTCCTGAAACAGCGGAATCCCCAACGTCTTTTTGAGGATAGGCTCCAATGAAGGGTGAGGATAGTCTACATCCTCCTCGCCATTCCGCCTGCGCAGATACGGATGGACCATCCCACCAGTAATGGGGCCCGGGCGAACGATGCTCACTTCGATAACGAGGTCGTAATAGTTCTTCGGTAATAGACGGGGCAGCATCGCCATTTGTGCGCGGCTTTCGATCTGAAACACGCCGACGGTATCCCCCTGTTGGATCATCTTGAAAGTTGATTTATCGTCCGCCGGAATATCCGTCAAAGCAATATGCTTGTCCGTATGTTCGCTAATAAGGTCAAACGTGCGATGGACTACGTTCAGCGCGCCAAGCCCCAACAGATCGACCTTAAAGAGTCCCAAATCCTCAACGTCTTCTTTGTCCCATTGAATGACGGTCCGGTCCGGCATGGTGGCGTTTTCGACCGGAACTAAAGTGTCGATGCGTTCGTGACCCAAGAGAAAACCGCCTGGATGGATAGACAGGTGTCGCGGAAAATCCTCAATCTCTCTGGCAAGGCGAAACAGATTAGTATGCGCCGGATTCTCCGGATTGAAGCCCGCTTGCCGCGCGGTTTCCTTCGATGGAAATTCGTAGTGCGACAACATACGGGCGATACGGTCTAGGCTCGTTGCGGGTAAGCCGAGTACTTTTCCGACATCGCGTATGGCGGAGCGCGCGCGGTACCGGATAAAATTCGCCACCATCGCCGCATAGCCACGTCCATATTTGGTGTATACGTGTTGGATAACCTCTTCACGGCGGCTATGTTCGATGTCGAGATCGATGTCCGGTGGTTCCGCCCGCTCCCGCGACAAAAAACGCTCGAAGAGTAAGCCCATACGCACCGGGTCAACGGCAGTAATGCCAAGGCAGTAACATACGGCGGAATTCGCCGCCGAACCCCGGCCCTGGCACATGATGGATTCCTGGCGGCAAAATCGGACGACTTCGTACATCGTGAGGAAGTAGCCCTCGTACTCCAAGTCGTGAATGAGGTTCAGTTCCTTTTCAAGTTGATTGCGCACGTCATCGGAGATCGTCCCATCACACCTCTCCCGCGCTCCCGCAAAGGTCAGTTCACGCAACCAATCCCGCGAGGTCCGGCCCGATGGAAGCCGCTCGGATGGATATCGGTAGTTGATTTCCGCGAGCGAGAAACAGCATTGTTCCGCGATGATCTCCGTTCGCTCAATCGCTTCCGTGTCATCTTCAAACAACGTGCCGAATCCGTGGGGCGTGCGTAACGAATGTTCATTGTTCGGACGAATGAGCCTACCCGCAGTCGATAACGTCACGCCTTGGCGGATACAGGTCAGCACATCCTGTAAGTCCCGCCGAGCCGGAGTGTGGTAGAGCACTTCCATCCCAGCCACGGTC
This sequence comes from Candidatus Hydrogenedentota bacterium, assembly GCA_029262095.1. GTDB lineage: Bacteria > Hydrogenedentota > Hydrogenedentia > Hydrogenedentales > SLHB01 > JAJDAB01. The sequence goes on along the minus strand of JAJDAB010000494.1, from coordinate 22,272 downwards.
TTGAGACCGTATCGCTTAATGTGTTCCCGCAATCGGAGTTCTTGATTCTCCTCAGCCGCTACACGGTGGCGAGCCAGTAGCGCATATAGCCGGTCCCCGAACGCATCGCACAAGTTACTGGTGACGGAGTGCGCAGTATGCTCTCCAATCAATAAACTGCGATTGCCACCCCAAAGCGCAATTAGCCCCTCAGCATGTCCGCAGATTTCATCCCACGTCACGCGACTCATCCCTTTGGAGGACCGGAGACGACCTTTTGAGAGTAGACCGCACAGGTTTCCATACCCGCCGCGATTCGCCGCGAGAAGGATGATGTTCGTTCCGTCTTCGATGGAAACGTCGGCACCGATAATCAACTGAACCCCGAGTTCTAGCGCCTTCTTGTAGGCACGAACGATGCCGTATACGCCGTCGCGATCGGTCAGCGCCAGCGACCGCAACCCAAGCCGATGTGCCTCTTCAATGAGTTCATCTGGATGACTGGCGCCTTCAAGAAAAGAATAAGCGCTTTTACACCAGAGCGGTGCATAAGACGTGTGGTCCGGCCAAGTCATTGCAATTCGCCGTGGAGATACCAGCGGCGGCGGTAGTGGTCGTAATAAATCCAAAGCCAGCGCCCGCTCCGCGTCCGTACATAGTGATAGGCTCGCGACACTTCACGCACCCACCATCCACCGGTAATTTTTTGCGGGCCAATGACTTCCTCGACCGGTCCCTCTGAAACACCCGCGACAAGCCAACCATCGGGTTCGTGACGGTCGCACGGCGGTAATGCGACCGGTGGCGTGTATAGCCGCCGCACCAGTGGCCGGCAGGCAACTGTGCTCGGATTCGGGATGCGCAACGTTTCCAACGGCTCCCAGGTGTACCGCGCCTCCGGTAAATGGCCGTCGCGTAGTCGTGCCACAAGGACGGCATCATGACCCAATGCCGCGCGAATACGCGCAAAGGCTTTTTCCGCAGCTTCAATGTTTTGCAAAGGAGCCTGTTGGAATAGCGCTTGCTGCTGATGGTAGTACCGTATTCCGACCGCACGTAATTCAAATTCCACGACACCGGCCGATATCGCAAGGGTTTCGATTCGCAACCGCAGTAACGTTAGGACTTGTTGCGCGTCCCAGGTCGGCGCGGCGGGCGATACTTCCTCATTTAGCTCCGTACCATCGTCGAGCCGTAGCGTTAGACGGATTGTTTTCAGCCGTTCATGACGTTCGGACAATTTCGCTAAGATGCTCTGCAACGATTTCGCAACTAAATCAAGGAGACGTTCCAAGTCGCGTTCGGGCCATTCTATTTCGGTGATGCATTCGACCGGCTCATCGATGGACACAGGCTCAAGGGGCGTCCAACCTTCGCCACGAGCCAGTTGGTGAAGCGCTTCGGCTTCCACTCCGAATCGTTTGCGAATACCGGATGGGGGTAATCGAATGAATGCACCGACGGTACGCACACCTAGCTTGTACAGGGCGTCGCGAAAGTACGATTCGAGCGCAAGCCGATCCATCGGCACGTCATCGACGTGTGCGCGCTCTTTTTCCGGGGACAGAAATACAATCGATGTGCTTACCGCTTTGGCGGCCGCGTAGCTCCCGAATCGCGTGAATCCGACGGCTATAGATGAGTGCAGGCCCACATCAAGCAGGTCGGCGCGGATTTGTCTGGTCCAGGAGTTGAGGCACGGATAGATGTGCTGCAACCCGGATGCGTCCAACCAAAAGACGCCCGGTTCGCGGTCGGACAGTTCAATCCGCGGGCTGAAACTCCACAGACGCCGCTTCACCAACTCGACCGCCGCATCGATTTCGGCATCGTCAACCACGCCCCCGCGTAAATCGCGGGCGATAGCTAAACCTGCCGCATATCGCATTCCAGGAAGGATCCGCATGGCATGCGCTTTTTCGTTGGCCCATTGGATCACACCTTGCGGTTTATCGTGGTCCACTACAACCGTGGGGAGGGCGAGCCATTCCGGATGCGAGCGTAGAAGCATCTGCAACGGAAGGGCGTTTACTTCAAGACAAGCCGTCCGTTCCACAATGGAATTCCTCATAATGCCAACCAGGCGCAGAACGTTTATCCTTAACCGCATGGACATTCCACGAATACACGCCCGGGGCATGACGCGTTTTAGATGTCACCGCGCGGAGAGATACGAGCGGGAACTCAGACCTGTCAGTATCACGGGTGATAAAAACCAACCCCGTCCGGTGAGTTTTCGTTAGGCCAGCAAGCCGTGATTGAATCGACAACGGCACGCGTTTGCTATGAGGCAGTTCCGCAACCACAAATGCGAAGGCTTCAGAGCGAATGAGCATGTCTGTAGAACGAAGGGCTGTGATTGCATCCGGCGCAACGATGAACGGTAAGGATTCGAGGTCGATTCCGGAGTCTGCCAAGTCCGGCGGATTTACTGTAGAGGCCGTGCCGTGAACCCATGCCACTAAGCAGCCCTGTTGTTGGGCGCGGAGAATCAAGTCCGACGCTGCGGTCAGAACAGCACCTTGCGCTTCTCCGCACAACTCCGCAACCCGCCCGGTAACGGCTTCTAGGCACCATTCGCCTCCGGCGGCATCCGAACCGGATGCGACGAGATCGCGGCCGCGAATAACGCCCGCAGCATCAGCAATAGAAGCGGCAGCACTCATATAAACGCTCCAAGCAGCCCTTTGGATAGAATGAGTCGATACCAACAATCCAGAAATATACTGGATATATTATCAGTTGTCAAGAAACGAGTGATAATAATCGGTCTCTACGTAGATCCGGAGACAATTAAGAGGCCCCACCACGATCTAACGCGGCGGGGCCATGCGCTACTATTTCTCAGTTCGAGCGGTCACTTCCTCGCGAATTCGCTTGCACTCAATGGCAACGGTATCCAACTCGCGCTCAACGTCGAGTTGACTGTAGAACCGAACACATGAGATGCAGATTTCCGGGTTTTCCAGGATGATTGCTTGTTCCTCTCTCTGCTCGACCGGACATAATACGCATCGAGAGCCCCTAGTTCTTTCGCCAATTAAGTATTCATGCACCATGAGGTCGTTTCGCTTCAATGTCTCCAGCTTCAGCTTCCCGATGACGACGCAAATGCGATGATATTCCTCAAGTGTCAGCCCGCTGTATTGGAGCAATCCGTCCGTATCCCAATTGGAAATGTGTATTCGCGACTTGTCCCAATCAATGACAACAAAGTCCGGAAATCTCCCGTTGGCGACGACAATTTCATGCTTTGTCTCGGCGGGGTTCTTCGGGTGTTCTGGCATAGCTCATCTCCTTTTTCACAGTTGGAAGAGTGAAATACGGAGATGAGTACATATTATTTATTGATGTGGTTTCCTGGTTGTTTGTGACAGTTCGTTGAAATTGTGCGTGCGCCTGACGAGCGTGTGCTGCATCGTGGTGAGGCTAAGCGACCTGGGGATGTTTGGTGAAACTTCAATTTGTAGGACGGAACTCAGCCTCTGAATCCATTGGGTTTGCCTTGGTGAGAAACATTCGATCCCTGCTTCCGTCCTCATACTCGATCTCGAGCTTCGCGTTCGCAGCGAGCAGAGTCATGGCGTTCTCTAGATAGATTGTTCCGATAAAGTCCCTGAGCGAATCCTCGGGAGAGCTAATGTCTTCAACTACGACCTCGACCCCCGATGCGATCATGCCCCATCGCGATAGACGTCCACCGTGAATGAGCCAGCTTTCATAGTTTCACCCTTCCTCCCTTTCCACACCCATAAGCCCAGCCGTCACCGCGTCCATCGCCACGACAACGAGTAGGCAGCCGCCGAAGAAGCCCAACTTCCTCAAGTTAACGCTCTGCCGCAGTTCACGCATCGGCAGACTCTGGTGCATCAGTCGCGTAGTATCGCTTGATGCCTTCGAACAGTTTCTTGAACTGAGTGCCGAAGCTCTCATCATTCTCCCAGTCCGAGAAGTCTAGAATGTTGTAGTCGGTCAGAACGTTCCAGCGTGGGTGGGATTCCGCGGCTTGTTTCCAGGATTCATCGAGCGCAACGGGACAGAGGATTTCCCGGCCAGAATCTTCCTTGGCTCTTCGTGCCCTGTCCAGTTCCCACGCTACCCACTCCGACTTGACCGAGTCCTTGGATAGAACGAGAAGTAATACATCGTTGATTCGAATCGCTTTGTCGATCTGTTTGGTCAGAGGACCGGCGACGAGATCGTGACGATCAAGCCAGACGTTTGCTTTGGCACTTTGCAGCTGAGTATGCAGACGATCCGCGAACGCGTTGTTTTTCTGTGAATATGAGATGAATACGCCACAAAGAAAGAATCCTTTCATGCGCTCATCGAATATCTGTTGTTGGATTTCGGTTACTTTGATTGGGCAAAGATCAGGCGCGTGCAAGTCTGCGTTGTAGGTTTCCCAGTCCGAGAGGCCACAACCTTTCAAAAACTCTTCTGGCAGTAGTCCTTGACTATCAACAAGCGTAGATGTGGCCACATAACTTGGACCTCGGTGTTCAACGGTATTGAGGTGCAACGCCGAAGCTAAACCCGTGCACAAAACCGCCGTTTGATTGAATTTTGCGCGATCGAGGTTTGCACCATTGAATTTTGCGCCGCTCAGGTTTGCGTTGGCAAGATCAGCCCTACTTAGGTCTGCGCCATGCAAGAAGGAGTTGGTAAGGTCAGCAGAAATCAGCGTTGCACCGGCAAGATTTGCCCCTATGAGATTCGAAAAGTGCAAGTTGGCGCCGACTAACACTGTATTTTCGAGGTTTGCGGATTTAAGATCTGCGAGACTCAGATTCACCATGTAAAGGTGAGCGCCTTGCAAGTCAGCACCATCGAGATCCACAACCCATGGTTCCGCGCCGAACTCATCGGACTGGAGGTTGTCGAGTCGCCACTTGTTCCAGGCTTTAACCCCCTCCTTCAGCTTCGCAACATGTTCAGGATTAGCCATCCCCCCTACTCCCCAACATCCGAATACCGCGGCTTCCCCTCACGTTCCTGCCGCCGGTAGTTTTCCCGCACAGTCCGATCCGCATTGCCCAGTTCGTCGGCCACGTCTGCCGGCCGCTCGGTCTTGAGGCGTTCCTCGATCTCGCCTAGCCATTCGACGAGGTGCTTGCGTATGCGCTCGTCGTTTAGCGCGCTGGCCATGCGTTGGAGTTCGGGGAGGGAGGGGGTCATCTGAACTCCGGATGGATTACGGATTGCACGTCGGCAATTTCAAAAGCATTGCCACGATCGAATCCCGCGAAGTTGATGCGGTCTACCACACTGCCGGTATATGCAAGCTTCACAACGACACTCTCGGACGAGTTGCCAAACTTGTCGACCATTGCAAATGTCCCACGTAGATGAAGCTCGTCGATTCTCTCGCCACTCTCCTTGAAAACTTGCAGGATTTCGGTGACATCACCTTGTGCTCCGGAAATGATGAACCCTCGAGTGAGATTGTCGTCGATAGCCCACTTGACGAGCGCGCGGTTACCTTCCGGTAACTTTGTGATCCGAATCGTTTCGATCTTCTCGACGTTTCGGTTTGAGCTGCCCAGCGCGCGACGAATCTTTCCTTCAATCGAGTTATCGACCGGCACGGGACTCGTAAGTCGAGCTTCGGATCTCGTGGCAGATGGACCCGAGGTCGAGATTCCAGAATCGTCACCCACTAACGCACCAAGACCGCCCATGCCCATGCATGAGAAAAACATGATCCCAATGCAGCCACAAGTGATGACGCCACCTCTCTCCTGGTTCGTGAGGTCACCCCATGCCTTGGCTTTGGTCTTCCTCGGAGCTGGAAGTGGTAAGGGGCGGGGTGGAGGAGAGGAGCTGAACGTGACGCTGGGAAGATCCGGCGGGGCCATAGGGGACGGGACGGTGATTGCCTCACCGCACCCGTTACACGTTCCGCGCTGACCAGCGTACTGGTCAGGAATATCGAGTTTCTTTCCGCAGTGTGGGCAGGTGTAAGCGATAGCCACAAAACAACCCTCCCACGCACGATACTTCGCTTCACAACCGTCTACTAATCACAGCCTGACCGCTAGGCTATCACGCAAACATCAACAGGGGCAACGACTTACATGAGAGCGTTTTCCCTGTACAAAACTACTGAATATTGTTACAGTAATTAGCGGTTGGACGCCGTTGGCTGCGGGACCGTCCGCCGGGTTCGCGCCGCCTTAGTGGGTGCCTGGGATCGCGTTCGGTGTAGTGGTTATCCATGAGGTTTCCAGCTATGGATGCTCGCCAACGCAGTCTTTTACGAATTCTCGATCGTTGCATCAGGGAGCACCCTGTCGGCTTCGAGCTTGGAATGGAGCAAGCGGATCGTCTCGACGGCATAGGCCATTCGGGCGTCGGCAGTGATGTCGGTGTCTCGCAAGTACCAGGCGAGACCGTGCAATTCGGCAGCAAGGATTCGCAGCGGATCGGGATCAAGGAATCCGAGATCGATAAGAAGGGCCTCTAGTCTTCGGACTTTCCCCTCATCCCCGGTGGCCTTTTCAAGAAACTTTGTCATCGACTGAGGCTTATTCCATCCGGCAGCCTCAGCCAGTCCGGCGGCGGTTATGTACGGCGCATCGCACGCCCTAACCGCAGCTTCTTGGATTGGTATTCGCCAGTCTCTTTCGCCCATGACGATCACGATATTACTTATCCCGTCGCGTAACATCAATAAAATCAATAGGTTATGAATACAACTAAAAAGGCTATAAACATAAACATTTAGCTTGACACATTAAAACCTATAGGTTATATTTATAGCGCTGGAGGTCAAAATGATAACCATTGGAAACCGCATATCGGAACGACGCGCAGAACTCAGCCTTTCCCAGGCAGCTCTCGCGAATGCCGCCGATTGTCGCGAACACGATGTATGGCGGTTCGAAAACGACAAGAACAAGCCTAACGTCGAAACCTGTCATCGAATCGCCAAGGCTCTCGGGACGACATCTGACTGGCTGATATCTGGCGAGCACCCCGCGCACTCCGAGGCCGCAAACACATGAGGCCACGTAACCACAGCGGCGATGTAGACCAGATGCCGCAACGCGATCTCCGCGACGACCTCCGGCACGACGTAATCGATGTGAGCGATCTCGGCCATACGGGAAGTCTCTCACCGCGCGACTCAGAATTGGCGACAAGTTTTCTGGTTTCGAGGAACGACCAATGACGCGCGAATTCAAGCGTATGCAAGAAGACATCCGCGAGATTTGGCGGCAGATGACGCTACGCAAGTGCGGTGCGATGTTCCCGGCGAAGTGGATTCACGGCGAAATGGTCCGGCGCGTCGGCGAGAAAGCCGCTGGCGAACTCTCGACGTTCTACGGCTACGGGGAATCTGCGGATCCGCCGCTCTCGAAGATCATGCTGGTCGAAAATATCACCAGCTCGCCGCTCATGTGTGACTTTCACTGCGGCTACAACGATGGCCGATTCGTCGGCGACGTAACACCCGAGACCGTAGCCACCACGCCGATTGATGTCATGAAAGAAACCGCCGAGTGTTTGGCCGCGTACTCCGCCGCAATGCCGAATGGCTTTACGGAATCGGAACGACTGCGTGTTCGTGCAGAGATTGCCGACGCACGTACCGCACTTGATCGCCTTGAATACTCTATGGAGTTGGCCGCGATATGAATACCCGCCAAGAACAGACTTTCGGCTACTTCTGGCCGAAGCTCGTGCGCGCCGGGGCGACCTCGTTAGCGATCCGCTCCCACGGAACCGCTAACTCTTCTAGCCACACGGCACCCGCTGTGTGCTTGCGCCCGAACGATTGCAGCCCAATCGAACACCGCCCCGGCGCGCGCCTTTCTAACCCCTCGCTTGCACCTGTTGTGCACGCGATTGCCGTCGCCTGTTTCTTCGCGGTTTCGGGCGGCGGCATTTTCACTCTTTCCCGATCGGCGTGTGCGGACCTGTTGTCCGCCACCTTCTGCGCACGGCGGGCGACGACTGCAACCCGCGCCCGTCGTGCGCTTTCAAACTTGGAGACTTGCCATGTCAGCGGTTAAAGCGCTCGACACCATCGACCTACCAATCAATACGGTCGGTTTCGTGCTGCGGACCCTTCGCGATGCGAAAGAAAAACTCCGACAAGAGGGCTACAGCACAACCGAGAGCGATCTCGAAACGTGCATTCAACTCATCGAGTGCGGTAGCGACGCCGAGAAAGTGAACGAGCTACTCGACGCGCTGCGCGGTGGCCAACCGCCGCAAGTGGACGGCATCGAAGCGTTGGAACGTCTGTTAGGCGACTACATCAGCACGAAAGGCCTCGGCAGGAAAGGAGACGTAGCGGCATGACGACAACGATCCCGGAACCCGATTTGTATCCGCAGGAACTCGGCTACTGCTCGGGCACCTGCGGTGAAGCGGCGGACAACTCAATCGACCACTACATCAGCGAGTTCGTGGATGGCCCGCTAGTAGATGACTGGCTGCAAGACTACAAAATCACCTACGAAGAATCCGCGCGTTGTGATGTCAACGATTCTGAGGTGCGCGAACGCTTTATAAACTTCACGACGGAGCGAATGCGGGAACTGTTTGACGCTCGCTGGACGCCAAAGGCGAGTGAACTTGTGGACACGAAAGAAAAAGCGCCGCTCGGGTAGCACCCCGCACGACGCTCAACACGATGACAAAAGGAGATTAGCACGATGACGGAAACGCTGCAAGAAGCACCGCCCGCCGTTCGCTGGCGAAAGTTTAGATCGCGTGACGCTTGGCTAAAAGCACGACTCAGGAGTATCGGCGCGTCCGAAGCCGCAGCGGTGTGTGGCGTATCGCCATGGCAGAGTCCGTACTCGCTATGGGCGGACAAACTGAATCCATCGGGGCCAATTTCATCAACACCGGCAATGGAGTGGGGACTGCGCCTGGAGCCAGCCATTGCGAAGGCCTACAAAGACGCGACGGAAGCGCAGTGGTACAACCCAGGCACATACGCGGTCGCAACGCATCCCTACTACGAATGGATGACGGCGACACCGGATCGGATTCTCGTCGATGGCGACGCGCCCCTCCAAGTGAAATGCGCCAATCAATACACGTCCGCGAATTGGGGTGGCGAACCGCCGTTACATTACAAGGTACAGGTCCAACACGAGATCGCCGTCATGGGCGCTGAGTATGGCGTGCTGGCCGTGCTTATCGGCGGCTCAGACTTTCGCCATTACCGGATTGAGCGAAACGATAAGTTCATCGAGGCGTTGACCCGCGAGCTCGCGGCGTTCTGGCAACGCATTCAAGACGCTGCCCCGCCACCGATTGATGGTCACGACTCTACCACCGCAACAATCAAGCGCCTATATGGGCGCGGCGACGAAACCGAGATCGCATTGCCGTCTGAGGCTATCGCGCTGGATGAGCGCCGACAGAATCTCATGGACACCAAGACTGCGATAGAACAGGAATTGACAGCCATCAACAACAACCTCAAGGGATGGATTGGGAACGCCACATACGGCGTTCTGCCGAACGCTCGCTACAAGCTCACAACCAGCGATGTAGCTGAGAGCGTGACGGCGGCACACACGAGACGGCAACTCTACCGTTCGGAAAGGAATGACGTATGACGACAACAATGGAACCCGAAGTCACTACCGCCGAACTCGTGGCGCTCGATACTGCAGTCATCGAACAGCAAACTCGTGCGCAGATTGAGATTCAAATGGACTTTGCTGCGCGGAATCCACGAAACACAGTGCAGGTATCGAAACGCTGCCGTGAACTCATCGAATCCGACCGGGGTTTGGCTGCTCAGTGCTTCTACTCTTTGCCGCGCGCGGGAAAAACAATTAGTGGCCCGAGTGTGCGATTGGCGGAACTGGCGGTCTACGAGATGCGCCACATTCTCGCCGAAGCGCGCGTCGTTGAGATTGGAGACAAGGCACTGACTGCGCAAGGAAGTGTCATGGACCTGGAGCGAAACATCGCCGCCCGAGTTGAGATTAGAGCTCGTATTACGAACAAGAACGGCAATCGCTACAACGACGACATGATAACGACGACTGCGAATGCGGCCATCGCAAAGGCATACCGCACAGCCGTATTCAAAGTCATTCCCGGATACATCGTGAGTCCACTATGGAATCTCGCTCGGGATATCACTGTTGGAAATGCGGCGAAGAAACGAGAGAATCGAGATCGTTGTGTTGAGTATTACGGCAATCTCGGCATACCCGAAGCTCGAATACTTGCCCATCTGCGCCGGCCATCGATCCTCGACGTTACAGCCGAGGACTTGGAATACCTGCTTGGACTGAAGAATTCGCTGGAAGCTGGCGAAGTCGATGTCGACGAAGTCTTTCAGAAAACGAAAGACGGCGCGCCACTTAACGAGCCGGAAGTACCTGGCGGTCTCGATGACCTCGCGGACAAGCTCAATGACGACGAGAAAACAACCGCCGCCGACGGAGCCGAAGACCTCACCGAACACCGCGAACGCGCCAATGCGCTTATGGAAGGCGCGCCCGGCGAGATCATCGATTCCGCGTTCAAGAAGATTGGTGTGGGGGATAAGACCGTCGATGACCTAACCGGGGCACAGCTGATTCGACTTATCGAATTGCTGAACGAATAGAAACCGAGTCGCCACTTGTCGCGTGAATCAAATCAAGGAGCAAAGAGAATGGCTACAAAGACCCAAGAACCGAAAGTAGGCAAGGAGCTCATCAAGAAGAATCGCTTTCGCGAACAACTCAAGTGTGATCTGACCGATGATGAGATTCGCGAGGCCAGCGAGAACATGGCTGAATCGTTTCGCGCTTTCCAGCAACTTGAGAACGACCGGAAAGCGCTAAATGACGAATTCAAGGCCAAGACATCTGAGGCCGAGGCGCGCGTGAAGAGGTTTAGCACGCTGGTCAACAACAAGCACGAGTATCGACAGGTCGAGGTAGAGGAAGTGCGCGACCTCGGCAAGAAAACGCTCACCATTACACGTCTCGACACGAATGAAGTCGTAAAGGAACGCGCACTCGAAGAATGGGAGCTTCAGACGGAGATTCCCGGAAGTAACGGCGAGTCTTCAGCCGCAGCTTAGTTCGCCGGTGGTCGGTTAAGGGGGATACATGGGGCTATACGACGAGCCAATGGATGACGACGCGGCGACAGCGCTTGGCTGCGTAATGCTCGCCGCGTTTGCCGCCGTTGGTTTCGTCGTGGGCCTTACTGTTGGCTGGAGGTTTCTGTAATGCCGGGTATGCACGCAGCACGCATCGACACAGACTCGAAGCCCGCACGCATCGTTCGTGCTCTCGAAAAGGCGAACGGCCACTGGGTAAGCGCCTGGGTGCTTCAGGAGACCATTGGCGCAACGACGGCGATATCGACGCATGTGAGCGCGGCCAGGAAACGTCTTCGGGATGACTCTACTCGGACTATCGAAACCCGCATGGAGCCGAATGGGGAAGGCGGCTGGCGCGTGTATTACCGCTTGGTTGTGTGGTCTGGAAAACAGATGGAGTTAGTTGGATGACGACAGCAATTACCACGCTATGCCCTAAATGTGGCAAGCATGAAACTGAGTCAGCAGAACTCGCATGCAAGGCGTGTCAAGTTGAACTGCGCCAGGAATGGGAGACGCCGCCTGAATTCTACTCCTGGATCGACCGGATTTGGTCGCCAGAGATTGACGTGTGTGCGTCGGAATCGAATACCAAGTGCCGCCGTTACTTAAACACTATCATCAATACGCTTGAGTGGAACTGGGTCGAATGGAATTCAGGACCAACGACATTCTACTGCAATCCACCATATGCCGACGTGCGACCTTGGATCGACAGGGCTGCCGAGGCAGCCCAAGACGGCGCTGTAGTCGTCATGCTACTACCCGCGACGCTTGCCACGTCTACGAACGGAACGAATTTGCCGTGGTTCGGGAAAGCACTTAACAAGGCCGCGGAGTGCCACTTGCTATGGCCGCGTATCAAATTCATTCCGCCAAAATTCGTGAAGGCTTCCAGCCCCACTGGGGCAAACGCGCTGTTCGTTTTTCGACCATCACCACTCGATCTCCGACGCACAGCTCTCGAACCGGTGGACTGCCCGATCCACTACACGATGTGGGCAGCATGAACGCAGAAACGAACTCGAAATCCCACGATCAAGAGCGCGATCCTGTCGAAGTTCAGGCAGGTATCAGAGCCGCTCTTGCACGCCTAGAGCGCACCGTGAACGAGAACGAAAAACGCCGACACGAACGCGATCACGAAGATCGAATCGCGGCCGCCGCGGCGAAAAATCAAGGACATCTCTACTAATGGCGCGAGGCGACGCTTCATATGCACGCGGAAATTGTGATTGGCCACTCGATCCACGATGCCAATCGCTAAAAAACAACGATTTTCGATGGATAAATGAAATCTTGTGGCGAATTGCCGTAAAAGAGCGACGCCGTGCAATTCCACCGCGATACGACGTTGAATATTTGCGAAAAATTTCCAACGTATCGGCCAAGAAGCTCAATGCCGCAATCGAAGACATGTGTCGCGTCCAACTCATTAGCATTATTGAGGATGGCCGGATTCTCGTACATGGAGTTGAAAAGGAAAATGCCGCAATCAAGTGGAAAGATAAGGGAATTTCTTACCCTACGTCTGACCCGTTCCTGACCCAAACAGGGTACGTTTGGGGATCGTATGGGGAAATTCGCGACCTACCCTCTCTCCTCAAAGACGAAACCGAGATCGAAAGAGAGATAGAGAAGGAGAGAGAGATAGAAAAGCCGAAACCGAGAGAGAGTGAACCCCGTTCGGAACCAACTTCGGCGAGTTCAAACCTAACCAACCTTGCCGACCGGGCGTCACGAATTCTGAAAACTTCAGGAGACGGCCCTGACTGGGTTGTGTGGATTCGTTCCTCGGTCGTCATCCTCTCCGAGCACCTGTCCGATGTCCACGAGATCGTCCAACGAGCCGAAGACTGTGCTGATCCTGGGAAACGCCGCGCGAAAGACCTGGGGCCGCTCGAAGCTCCGAATAAATTTGTGACAAAACGACTCCTGCAACTCGCCAAGTTGCGGGGTGTGACTTTGCCTCCGATGCCTCGCAAGGGAGCCGCCCAATGCCGATAGACCTCGAACGCGATGCGGATTCGCTGCTGACTTTCAACGAGGCTGCACGGGAAGTCTCACGAATCTTTCGAACCAAGTTCAGTCGCTCAACCCTCGACCGGTGGGCGCTCGACGGCTATGAGGCCGCGGACGGGACGAGGGTCTACATGGAGGTCGCTGCCGGTCCGCGCAAGATGACCACACTCAAAGCCGTTGAGGATTATTACACTGGTCGCGAGAACGCCAAGCGCGCGAAACGTGAGAGCAAGAAAGCCGTGGCCAAGACATTCGCGTCGCGGACCAAGGCCAAGCGACCGGCGCCGAAACGTAGAGCGCGTCAAATCGCGGCTGCCGCTGCGCACATCGAGGGAACGGGCTGATGGTCGAACCGACCGATGTCCAACTCGAAACGATGGAGTTTATTCGGGCGCACTACGATGCGTACGAGTTAGCACCGACGTTTTTGGAAATCGCGGAACACTTCGATGTTTCCACAAATGCGATTTGGTGCCGAATCAAGTTGCTCGAAAAGAAGTGCTTTGTGGCGACGCGAGAAGGAAAGGCGCGCTCGATTCGACTTACGAAGCGCGGACGTGAAGTGTTCGAGACGGCGCGGAGGGTTGGCGTGTGAGCCAAGTCGATATCATACAAGGCGATTGTCTTCCAGTGATAGGGGCGATGGAGGCTTCGAGTGTTCAGTGTTGCGTTACTTCGCCGCCTTATTGGGGTGTTCGGAAGTATGAGGTTGCGCCGAGTGATTGGCCGGCGGTTTCTTTTTCGCCGATGGCTGGTTTGGCTGCGATCGAGGTTGGTGCTGAGTCGGTTTGTCTTGGTGAGGAGCCGGATTTGTGGTCGTATATCGGTCATTTGATTTCGGTATTTCGGGAAGTGCGGCGTGTGTTGGCGGACGACGGTGTGGTCTGGCTGAACATTGGGGATTGTTACGCGACGCGTCCGAAGGAGTCGATGTTGGGGCAGGATAAGAGCGGATTGGCTTCTACGCGATCACAGGAGTTCGGGGTTCCGGCGATGTCGGTTTCGAAGATTTCGGGGAGTGGGTTGAAGTCGAAGGATTTGGTGATGGTGCCTTCGCGATTGGCGTTGGCTTTGCAGGCGGATGGTTGGTGGGTTCGGAGTCATGTGGTTTGGCATAAGACGAATCCGATGCGGGAGAGTGTTCGGGATCGGTGTACGTGTGCGCATGAGACGGTTTGGCAGTTGTCGAAGTCGGAGCGGTATGCGAGTGATTTTGCGGCGATTCGTACGGCACCGACTGCCGAAAAAACTGAGAAACGCAAAGGCGCGGAGGCGCAAAGAAACCCGCGTAACCGTTTCGAAACGCATCATGGCTTTGCTTCGCGTTGGGATGGCATGACGAGGGAAGAAGAACGGGCGAATGGTGCGAACCGGGTGAATGTTTGGTCGGGTGCGACGGCGCAGTATTCGGGGGCGCATTTTGCTGTGATGCCTGAATGGTTGGCGGAGCGGTGCATTTTGTCGGGGAGTGCTGAAGGTTCGGTGGTTTTCGATCCGTTTTGCGGTGTGGCGACGACGGGTTTGGTGGCGAATCGGCTTGGACGTCGTTTTATCGGGATTGAATTGAATGAGGAACATGCGGCGGCCGGTCGTAATCGGATAGTTGATGATGCGCCGCTGCTTTACGGGGCTAGATCCAATGCCTAACCCAATCACCCTACACATCCTCGGCGTCCCAAAACCCGGTGGATCAAAACGTGGCTTCATCGTAAAGGGCCGCGTCAACATTGTGGACGACTGTAAGACCAACAAGGAATGGCGACAGGCCGTCGTAATCCAGGCGCGAAACCAATACGACGGACCGACGCTCACAGGCGCGCTACGCGTCGAAGTCACGTTCTACATGCCGCGACCGAAGTATCACTATCGCACCGGCAAGCGAGCGGGCGAACTCAAGCCAAACGCGCCGAAGTGGCACACAAAAAAGCCGGACCGCACGAAGCTACTCCGGTCCACAGAGGACGCGCTCACGGATGCAGGTATTTGGCGCGACGACGCGCAACTTTGCGACGGACCTATTCGCAAGGTCTACACCGACGATGGTCGTCCCGGTGCAGTGATTCGGATCGAAGTCTTGGAGGATGCGGCATGAGCACAGGTATCGAATGGACGGATGAAACGTGGAATCCGGTCGTAGGCTGCACGCGTGTTTCGCCGGGTTGTCAGCACTGTTATGCCGAGCGGATGGCGAAGCGTTTGTCGAAGAATCCATCAACGCCGCAGTACGCGGGTACTGTCGATGATAACGGGCGTTGGACGGGGCAGGTGAACTTGGTTGAGTCGGCTTTGTTGAAGCCTTTGAGTTGGCGGAAGCCGCGCATGGTTTTTGTGAATTCGATGAGTGATTTATTTCATGAGTCGGTGCCGGATGAATACATCGACAAAGTATTTGCGGTGATGGCGCAGGCTCATCATCACACATACCAAGTTCTCACGAAGCGTCCAGAACGTATTACGGAATGGGCTGCCGGTGCTCATTTACGGATGACGCGCTGCTTTCGGAATTTCCATGATTACACTGAGTCGGTAGGACCGTGGCCACTCCCCAACGTGTGGCTAGGAACGTCGGCAGAGAATCAGGCGACGCTAGATGAGCGGTTGCCGCATTTGTTGGCGACACCAGCTGCGGTCCGATTCCTTAGCCTTGAGCCGTTGCTTGGACCAATCGATGTACGTGGTAGGCTGGACGGTATTGATTGGGTAATCGTCGGTGGCGAGTCCGGCCCAGGCGCTCAACCGATGCACCCGGATTGGGTTCGTTCGATTCGGGATGCTTGTGTTGAGGCGGAGGTTGCGTTTTTCTTTAAGCAGTGGGGTGAGTGGTTGCCTCAGTCAGTAGCAAATTCCGAACGTGCCGCGAGGTATGCGGCGTGGGATGCGGCGAGGGATGCGGCGATGGTTAATCAATACAAGAAACAAACACGATTACTTTTCGATGTATTGAATGGTCGCGTAGATATTGTTAAGCGAGCACAACGGAAACTGGCTACGCCCGATGCCAAATAACTTCGACACGACCATAGCGCGGGATATTCATGCGGCCTCGACGGGGAAATCATGGGATTGGGCTTGGCAGCATCAAGAGAACGACCCCAATACACCAGAAAGCTATGTGGTTATCGACACAACGAATCACATGACGGATAAAAGTTATCACCACAACGAACGTTGTCTGCCAATCAAACGTATAGCGTTGACGCATTCGCATAGGCACGGTGTAAAAGATGCGAAGTTCATCGCCGCCGCCCACGACGGCCCGCACAGCATCATTGCCACGTGCGATTGTATCGATGAGTTGCGAGAGGCATTGAAAGGCTTACTAGATAACGCTGTCATTATATCTCGCGATTACCTAGACACTTTTAACGCCATGTCGCCTGACGCAACAATATGCGGATTTAGCAAGGCGCAATGGCTCGATGCTGCTGACGCTGCGGATATTGCCCACGCCGTGCTCGCAGACACGCCAGCCGAACCGCGCGAAGGAGAAGGGTGATGTCACGCAGAGTATATGGTTGGGTAGCAACCGACAATCACACAGTGAGGGTGTTTCAAGATATCATTAATGGGCCTGGAGCAAAACTTATCAGGAGTGCCGACAATCATATTGGCAATCTTGAATCAACCATCGCCCAGCGCGACACGACGATAGCTGAACTTCGTATCAAATCCGCTGAGGAAAACACCGCAATTGGTGAGTTCCAGAATTGGGTACACAAGTGGTTCCGAGAGAAATATAACATCGAGGTAGATGGTAGCGGCTGCGATTCAGGAGACTGGCGCGATCTAACAAAAGACGAAATTCAGCAAGGCGTGTCAAGTTTACAAGAACGGTACGAGGCGACAATAGCTGAACACGAGAAAACCATCACCCAGCGCGACGCGACGATACGCGCGCTCGAAAAAGCCTACGCCGTAACCGCCGTAGATATTCGCGGCGATGGTACGCTCTGTTTCAAAGACGAAGGCGAAATATTCCTAACGATGCCATTCGCGGAAGCGTGGGAAATCTACGGTGATCCTGAGCACAAGCAATTGCGCGCGACGATACGCGAACTTGAGGCGCGGGTTGCGGAGTTGGAGAAACGCTTACAGGTTTGGCGCGAGTCAGTCGTCAAAGTAGCTGAGTTCCAACCAGACGCAAACCTAATTGCTAATCTTAACGAGCATGGCGGCTGCGATGGATTCGCGCTTGGACTACTACAAGCGGTAACGATTATTAAAGCCACTATCGAAGCCGCCGACGCGCTCATAGCCGAACCGAGCGAAGGCCGAACTCGCGAAGACGGAGAACAGTGATGAATAGCATATATGATGATAACAGGCACCGAATCGAGCGAACCCGACGTATTGAAAGAAGCATTATTCGCCAAGACAACGTCGTCTGGTTTTTAGCGGGCGTCGTGCCCCATGAAGTCGTGAGGTATTTCATATGAGTGATAAACAGGGACAGGTGGGCACGGACCGGCTGGCGTTTTACCGCGAAGGATTGAAAACCTCAACAAGTAAGGTGCATTGGGCCGATATAGGTATTTTGCTAAGAGAACTCGACGCCGCCAAAGCCGACGTTTTGCGCCTGGAGGCGATGTGTGACAACTTAGAATCTCAACTGTCCAATAGCGTAACCGAAGCGGAACGCTTGCGCGTGGAGTTGCAGCGACATTATGCCGATGGCCCATTTCATAGCAAATACAAGTGTTTGTCTTGCACGGCTGAGACAGACAAGCACGGCCAAGGCGACCACTTACCAACCTGCGTGACGATGACGGGAGCGGAGTGATGGCAAAGCACACAGTCAGTCCTGAATTAGAGCCAGGCGAATTTACGCCAGAGGAAGAAGAAGCGATTCTATCTGATAGACGAATCGCCGAACTTGAAGAGCAGAACGCACGGCTAGAGATAAAGCTACGTGTGACAGCGCGGGCGTTGGAAGGACATGCGACCGAACGCGACGATCTCCGCGAACAACTCGAAGCGGCGACGGCTGAACGGGACGGGCTTAAACGCAGGGTATCCGCATGAGCGATGCGATACGCGTAGGCAAGTCCGAATCGCGAACCGTCTCCCTGGACCTCATGACGCTCGTGGGGACACGAATGCTCTTACAAGCCAATAGCGGTGGCGGCAAGTCTTGGTTGATTCGCTTGATCTGCGAGAAAGCCGCTGGACAACTTCCTATCATCGTTCTCGACCCGGAAGGCGAATTCGCTACGTTGCGAGAAAAGCACGATATGGTGCTCGTCGGCCCGAATGGCGAGATTCCTGCGGATCCAAAGAATGCCAAATCTATGGCGCGGCGACTCGTTGAACTCAATGTATCGGCAGTGATTGATATAAGCGAACTCGACCGTGGTCCGCAACGCCAGTTTGTGCGGTATTTCTGCGAGGCGCTCATCGGACTACCGCGCAAATTGTGGCGACCCTTGATGATCATGCTTGACGAGGCCCACGTATTCTGTCCTGAGCGTTCATCGGGGCAAGCTGAATCGACGGACGCCGTAATCGGTTTGCTGTCTCGTGGCCGAAAGCGCGGTATGGGTACCGTGTTGGCGACGCAACGTCTTTCTAAGTTACATAAAGACGCTGCCGCGGAATGCGGAAATGTCTGTATCGGGCGCACAACACTGGACTTGGACCGCGCCCGTGCCGGCGACGTGTTCGGGATGACGAAACAAGAGCGCCGAGTGTTCGGTCAATTGAAACCGGGCGAGTGGTTCGCTATAGGCTCAGCATTTGACCGCCCGTCCGACGTGATTCGGTTTCACGCGGATAAAGTCAAGACAACGCATCCGAAGTCCGGCGAGCGCGGTCAATTGAAGGTGCCACAGCCGTCCAAAGCGATTCAGTCCGTCGCGAAAGAACTCGCCGACATGGCCACCAAGGAAGGTGAGGTCTACGACATTGATACGGCGCGTCTAGAAATCAATAACCTTCGGATGAAGTTGAAGCGTGCCGAAAAACAATCAGCGCCGCCTGACCAAGACGTCATTGACCGTGCAGTTACTAAGGCGACCGGTCAAATGCGGCGAGAATTGGAATCAGCCGAACAGGAATACGGAAACCAACTACGCCAGATACAGCAGCGGGCCGAAGGAATCGCGCGGGATGCCACTTGGATCGCCGGGAAAGAGCAGATCGAAGCGCGTGCGCCGAAGCTCAGGGCTGCGGAAGCTATCACCGTTCGACCAGACCGCGCCGTCTCGCGCCCAGCGCCCAAGCGCGGGACTATCCCTGCGCCTGTCGATGGTGAATACAAGCCGAGTAAGGCGGAAGGGAAGATTCTTGCCGCGCTCTTTCATTATCCGGATGGAAAGAACAAGCGATCATTGGGCGTGCTAACCGGGTACTCATGGAAAGGCGGCGGGTTTGGTAATGCACTGTCGTCGTTGCGCTCAAAAGGTCTCATCGAAGGCTCAGGCCATTTGAAGTTGACGGATGCAGCCGAGCCGTACGTTGCCGACCTTGAGTCGCTGCCGACCGGGACGGACCTTCAGGCTTATTGGCTGAACGAACTGAGTAAGTGTGAGCGGGAGGTCTTGACCGTATTGCTTGGTGTGTACCCAGATGTTTTAGACAAAGAGGCCATCGCCGCCGAAACGGAATCGCAATATGAGCCGCGCGGTGGCGGGTTCGGTAACGCCTTGAGCAAACTCCGCGCCCTTGAGCTTATTGAGGGGCGTGGCGAGATGAAGGCGACGGACGTGTTTTTCGAGGAATGAACTCGCTGTGAAGAATGGATTCATGACCACTACAACAAAAAAACTCACTACGAAGCAGCGGCGATTCGTCGAATGCTACATCCTTTGCTTCAACGCGACACAAGCCGCGATTGAGGCCGGGTACTCAAAAAAGACCGCAGCAACCATTGGCGGACAGAACTTGCAAAAACTAGAGATTGTTTCCGAGATTCAGAAACATCTCGACAAAGCCACTGCCAGAACTGAGGTTACGCAGGATCGCATTATTAACGAGTACGCCCGAATCGCATTCACTGACTTGAGAGATTACGTGAAGTGGGGGGCAGGCGGGCTTAAGATCATCGATAGCGACACGCTCACCGAAGACATGGCCGCAGGCGTGTTGTCCGTGAAGTGTAAGACAGAAACGCGCGACAAGGGCGAAACGGTAGTCGAGACCACGGAGATCAAGTTGCACCCGAAGACTGCGGCGCTGGAAGCGCTCGGCCGGCATTTGGGATTGTTCAACGATAAGATAAACGTCACGCACAAGTATGAGCTGCAGTTGCCAGATGACTTCCCGGTTGTCGATGTGACCCACTCCCCGAAGTGAACTGCATTGACACGTCCAGCATGACCTGATTCACGATTCGACACGGTTCATCGTGTCGAAATCCATCCCTATAGACTTGACCCGCTTGCGCGCTGTCGTCAATGACGCGTATTGGCCGCTGTTTGGAGATAAAACTCGCACGCTCATGCTCTGCGGTGGCGCTGGGTCAGGCAAATCGCGGTCCGCCGCTCAGAACGTCACGCTCCGCTGCATGCGTGAACCCGGCCACCACATCGGCGCATTCCGCAAAGTCGGGAAGTGGCTCAAGCCAACATGCTGGTCAGCGCTTAACGCGACCATCTCTCAATTCGGCGTCGACGCGCTCTGGAAGCGAAATCTCACAGAGCTGTCTCTGACATACCTGCCCAATGGATCGTACATCCGATGTTACGGCCTTGATGATCCGCAAAAGATTAAGTCAATCGAGGGTTTATCCACGGTCTGGATGGAAGAAGCGACCGACTTCACGCGGAAAGATTACATGCAGATGAACCTGCGTATTCGCGGCAAGACGCCGGGCCACAAGCAGATCATCCTCTCGTTCAACCCCATCGACATCAATCATTGGCTCAAGAAGCTATCCGACCAGGCTGGCGATCGAATCAAGTTCGTTCGCACGACATTTCATGACAACAGGTTCCTGGACGAAGAGTACATCCGGGACGTCGTGCTCCCCATGAAGGAGGAAGACGAGTACTTCTGGCGCGTGTACGGACTGGGGGAGTGGGGCGTCGTCGGAAACCTCGTGCTGCGCCGGCCACTCATCATGGACGCATGGCCGGATGAAGTGCCCTCGCAACAGGTCGTCTATGGCCTAGACTTCGGTTACAACAACCCCACGGCTTTGGTCCGATGTGATATCAACGCGCCCGACGTGTGGCTCACAGAGGAAATCTACGAGTCGCGTCTGACGAATCAAGACCTCATCGACATGATGATCAAGCAAGGCATCTCGAAGCAGGCTCCAATCTACGCGGACAGCGCAGAGCCGGATCGCGCCGAAGAGCTGCGCGTTGCTGGATTCAACGTTTATGCCGCGGACAAGGCGGTTACGGCAGGATTGACGTTGTTGAACGGCCTGAGACTGCGCTCACGGAATGAAAACTCCAACCTGAACACCGAGGCGTCGACGTACAAGTGGAAAGAGGACGCGGACGGGAATCCGACCGATGATCCCGTCAAGGCGAAGGACCATGCGATTGACTGTTGCCGTTACGCGCTGTACACGCACTTGCGCGATCGCATCGAGGCTGGTGACCAAGTGACGACGATTGACTTCGGATCGCTGTCGGGGCCGGGCGAGCTCCTGCGGCCACTCGTATAATTTTATCCTTGACTTATCCAGTCTCCGCGCCCGTACAACCGAGCGCGTGGAGATTGTCAATCGAATACTCGAAGTGTTTCGCTCCAAGGATGTCCGTCATGAGCAGCTGATCAACAATCTCGAACTCGCCTACGAAGGCTTGCGAGAGGCGGCCGGGTATATCGACCCGGTATTGCTGCAAGACGACATCGGATGGAACGCCATTGGATCCGCGACCGGCACTGGGCTGGCGGAGCCGTTACGCCGTGAATACATCCGGCGGTCTCGAATCCTTGAGAAGCAAGACCCTGTGTCACGTCATATTGTCCGGCTCTACACGGACTTCGGTGTCGGAACCGGGATCACATACACGACCGAACAGCCGAACGTAAACCAGATACTGGACAATTTCTGGGCCGCTCAGCGGAACCGGAAAATCTTGTCGGTTAGAGGTCAGCGGCTGAGTTCCAAGAAGATTCTCACCGACGGTGAACTCATGTTCGTGATCTTCGGAGCGCCCAGTGGCGAACACACGATCCGCCATATGGACCCGCTTCATATCACGGACATCGCAGTCGACCCGGATGACGAGGCCGTCTCG
>JAJDAB010000493.1 GCA_029262095.1 Candidatus Hydrogenedentota bacterium | reverse complement strand
CGATTGGATTCACCGCATCCGGCGTCGCCGAAGCAATCAAGCCAGGCACAACCAAACGTGATTGCGCGTTGATCGTCAGTGAATGCGATGCGTCCGTGGCCGGCACGTTCACTCAAAACATCATGAAGTCTCCGCCCGTGTATTGGAACCAAGCGGTGTGCGCTTTGGGGTATGCACGCGCCGTGTTCCTCAATAGCGGCAATGCCAACGCTGTAACCGGCGATCAAGGCCATGATGATGTGCGCGCTACCGTCGACCGGGTCGCCGATCGCCTTAGCGTCGATGCGGACACCGTGTGCATTTGCAGCACCGGCATCATCGGTTTGCCATTACCAATGGACCGAATTCTTGCTGGTGTCGACCATACGGTCGAGGCGCTTTCTCGCGATGGCGGGTTGGCGGCTGCAGAAGCGATCATGACGACAGACACCGTTCCAAAAGAAATCGCGGTTGAAGTGACGTGTTCGACGGGGACGGTCCGAATCGGCGCAATTGCGAAAGGTTCTGGAATGATTGCGCCGAATATGGCGACGATGATCTGCATTCTCACCACGGACGCGGTTATCTCTCCCCAGGTACTTCAATCGCTCGTACGCAAACGCGTATCGAAGTCGTTCAATTCGATCACGATCGACAACGACATGAGTACAAGCGACACCGTATTGTGCTTCGCCAACGGCAAAAGCGGCGTACAAGTCAACGAAGATTCGCGCGCGGATTACGAAGCGTTTCAAGCCGGATTTCAGTACGTCTGCGAAGCGATGGCGAAAGCCTTGGTCAAAGACGGTGAAGGCGCTACAAAACTCGTAGAGATTCGTGTTGAGCAAGCGCCCTCGGATGACGACGCGCGAACTGTCGCACGGTCCATCGCAAACTCGATGCTTTGCAAGACCGCGTTTTTCGGCGAAGACGCGAATTGGGGCCGCATCGCGTGTGCGGCCGGGTACGCCGGTGTCCCCTTCGAACCGGCTGGGCTTTCCATTTCATTCGACGATGTCCAACTTGTGCTCAACGGCATGCCGACCGGATATCTGGAGGACGATGCCGCGACGGTAATGAAAAAGGAATCATTCAGCGTTCGTGTCGCGCTTGGTGCTGGCTCCGGTGCTGCGGTATTCTGGACCTCGGACCTCAGTCACGGTTACGTAACAATTAACGCCGACTATCGCACCTAACCATTTCGGCTCGGGGGCCGAAACTTTTAACCGGATCAGTTGAGACCTAGAACGATATGGAAGATGTCATACATAAAGCGGCTGTCCTCGTAGAGGCGCTGCCCTACATCCGAGAATTCGAGGGCAAGACCGTCGTAATCAAGTACGGCGGCGCTGCCATGGAAAATCCAGTCCTCCGCGCCAGTACGGCGGAAGACATCGTGCTCATGAAATACGTGGGCATGAATCCCGTAATCGTTCACGGCGGCGGCCCCGATATTTCACGCATGCTTGGCCGACTCGATATCCCCTCTGAGTTTCACGACGGGTTGCGCATCACCGATGACGAAACCATCAAGGTCGTCGAGATGGTGTTGACCGGTTCGGTCAACAAAGAAATCGTCAGCCTAATCAACCGTGCCGGCGGCAATGCGGTCGGCCTGTGCGGAAAAGATGGCAACTTGATGCACGCCGTGGGGATTCAGACCAAAGATGGTACTGACCTCGGTCACGTAGGACGGATTGAAAGTGTGCATTTTCAACTGGTTTCCGTATTGGCAAACGAAGGCATGATTCCCGTTATCGCGCCCATCGCTACGGACGCGAAGGGCGGTACTTGGAATGTGAACGCGGATACCGCAGCCGGAGAAATCGCGGGCGCGTTGCAAGCGTCCAAACTGGTGTTCATGACCGACACCCCTGGCCTACTCCGCGAAACCGACAATCCGGACTCGCTTATTCACCAACTCGACTATCGCCAAATACGCGACCTGACGGAAAAAGGCGTAATCGCGGGCGGTATGATCCCGAAAGTAGAGGCGTGTTTGCGCGCGCTCGATCAGGGCGTCTCGAAAACGCACATTATTAATGGCACCGTGCCGCACGCGCTCTTACTGGAAATTTTCACGGATCAGGGTCTTGGTACACTTGTGACGCATTAACATCCGGCACACATCCGGGGGAGGTTGAACAACGTGCCTGAAGAACTATTCGAACAATTCGACGTCATCTTCGATGGTGGCGTTCTTATGTGGCCCATTCTCGCGTGCTCCATTGTCGCGTTGGCTATTACCATCGAACGCTTCTGGTCCCTGCGGCGCGCGTCAATCGACACGCGGGATTTCATGGACACCATGCGCACCGTCCTGCGGCAAAATCGTTTCCAGGACGCGATCGACGTGTGTGACGAGACCGGGGGGCCAGTAGCCCGCATCATGAAAGCGGGACTTCTCAAGCACAACCGAAGCAAAGAGGATATTCGCGAAGCCATTCAAGACGCCGGTCATCTCGAAATCCCTCGCCTCGAACGCTACTTGTCCGCACTCGCAACGGTCGCCAACATCGCGCCACTGCTCGGTTTGCTAGGCACCGTCACGGGGATGATCAACGCCTTCGCGCAAATTCAGCACAAAGAAGGTCTCGTCAATCCTGCGGACCTGGCCGGCGGAATCAATAGCGCCCTCGTTACAACCGCCGCCGGTCTTTCCATCGCGATCCCGACACTAGTCGCATACAACTATTTCGTCAGCCGGGTCGAGAACATGATTCTCGAAATGGAAATCAGTTCGTCGGAATTGGTCGAATTGTTGACGAAGAACCGCGGCGAATACGAGATTTGAGCCGCGTAGTCGGCCGAAGACGCAATGAAATTCCGCACCGCTGAAAATCCAAGACGCAAAGTTCGCGCCAGTCTCGATCTGACGCCGTTGATTGACGTCGTATTTCAATTGCTGATCTTCTTCATGTTGTCGAGCACATTCGTCGTGCAGAGTGCGATTCAAATTGAAATGCCACAAGCCGCGGGTGCCACTAACCTCGAGCGTAAAGACGTCTCCGTAACGTTGTCCACGGACCTCGGCGGCCCGGACGGGGGTGGCTTAATCTATTTGGACAACGATCCCGTCGTTAGTTGGACGGATCTGACCCAAGACTTGGGTCGTTTGGTGAGCGAACAACCAGAGCTGACTCTCATGTTTCGTTGCGACGCCGCGGTCCCGGTTGAGCGCCTCGTGAAGGCCATGGGCTTTGCCCGCAGCGTCGGGATCGAGAACTATCAAATCGCGACCGAACCGCTTAGCGAAGAGGAATGAGTCGTGGCCAAAAAACGGGATCGCGTATTCTGGACAGCGTTCTCCGTATCGCTCGCGGTGCATCTCTCGGCCGTGACGCTGTTTTCGGTTGTCATTTCGTTTCCTCGTGAGCCGGTCAAATACTATTCGTTTCAGTTTGTTGACGCCGCGACACGCGAACCCATCTTTCGTAGCAGTGAAGCGTGGCGGCGCACAACGTCCATTCAGCCGGAATTGCGTGTACCATCGCTAGAGGATCTGTTGGAAACCGGGCGTGAAGGCGAAGCGCTCTTCAAGCCGCTTGCATCTGCTGGCTTAGAGGTGCCTGCCGTTGGTGATGCGTTCAGTCTCAACGCGCAACCTGAACTCCCCCCGATTGACATACCGCAGTTGGAATTTGCCGAACTGGCTCGCCTAGATCTTCGTGAGAAGAGCCTTCGCATTCGATCCGGATATACCAATACCGCCGGAGATACTCCGCAGGATTCGTGGGCGTGGTTCGGCCGTGAACTCGGTGAACTTCGGGATTCGCTGCGGCGTTTGCCCGAAGGTCTGCAGTCGAGGCGCAATTCGGGCAACGTAGAGCCGGTCGTTGTATCAACGCCTCATCCGGGGTTCCGCGCGTATATCGAATGGATGGCCGATCCGAAAGACCGACAACTGCTATTTTCGCCGCCAATTGATGCTTTGATGAATGCACGATCGTCGATCGGTGCGCAACCGATTGCTTTGGTGTTCAAAGTCAACCCGCAAGGACGAGTTATTGAAGTGGTTGACCCCGGGGCAGACGAAGAAGGCATTGTAGTGAGCGCGGGCAAGGCGCTTTTTAAGTATCGATTTGTCCCGGTCGATCCCGATTCAGGCACGCAGTTTGGAACCTTGGTCATTGTTTCCACCGATTCGGCGCCATGATCCAACTGCAATTGACTCATGCGGTCGTGTTGTATGGAGCCGTCGTCGTTTTTCTCGCAATTGCCATTTGGATATACACCGAATTGCGCGTAACCCGTGTAAGGACCGTACTCACCAAACAGCATCTCTGGCGATGCACGTATTGCGGATTCAGTTACCTCGACGATAGTGGCGTGCCGGTCACGCGTTGTCCTCGTTGTGAGAATCTGAATGGATCTCAAGACGCGCAGGATGCACTCGTTGCAGCTGGCCACTCCGCAGATACACCGGATCAACACCAACTCGATACCAGAAAGAATCCATCGAGAGGAAAACAAAAGCGGGGTAAACGGCGAGGACCACGCCGCAAATCGCGTTAGCGTTTACTCCCGAACAACCAGCGCAGGAATCCGGGTTTCGGCGGTTGGACCAATTGCGCGCCTTCTTCTCGCGCATTGCGCGTCAGATCGCCTGTTACTTCTACGATCACGGCTGTGATGTTGTCCGGGCCGCCGCCGGTCAACGCGCGGCCCACCAGCACTCGGGCGGCGCCTTCAACACGATTCGCTTCCAGTTGGTCCGAGATTTCGTCGTCCACCACTACGTTCGATAGGCCATCCGAACACAGCAGCAACTTGTCGCCTCGTTGCAACGGCACGCAGAACAAGTCCACCTCGACATCTTCCTTGGTGCCGACGGCGCGAGTGATCAGATTCTTCAACGAATGCGTACGTGCTTCTTCCTCATTAATTTGGCCGCTCTTAAGCTGCTCGGCGACCAGGCTATGATCTTCCGTAATTTGAAAAAGCCGTTCGTTTAGCCGTTTCAAATAGACGCGGCTATCGCCCACTTGCGCGACATACGCATGGCCACCTTGGACCAGTAGCGCGGAAACGGTCGTACCCATACCGTAATATTCCGGGTGATTTTCCGCCTCGTCATAAATACGGCGATTTGCGCGTTCGACTGCTTGCCCCAACCCTTGCGGAATAGTCCCGTTGCTACGCCCGAAGTAGTCTTCATTGAGCGTTTGCAAAGAAATACGGCTCGCGAAACCGCCTCCATTGACCCCGCCCATGCCATCGGCGACGGCAAATAGGAAGCCTCGGCTTTCAGCCACATGCGGATCCGAAGGTGCTGTCAGTAGGCAACTGTCTTCGTTGTGCGAACGCTTCTTGCCCACGTCGGACAACAAATGCGCCTCGAGAAATTCCCCGGCCCAATGGTGTTCGTAATTGCCCCCATCCTCCGGGCCACTACGGATTACCGGCGATGACGCCATTTCCTACTCCCACCCTACATCTTCACCGTCACCGTGACATGGTAACAACGAACGAAGACTACGTATTGAATTGCTAGAAGAAATGATACCCGAATAGTGCGGACAAATGGAGTTGCTCTTCGCTCGATCGTTGGCGACGATTTCTACATAGAAATTAATCAGAATAAATACCTGTGCCATGGGTGGACCCAGTAGAGCACGACCGCCGACTGGAGAACCGTATTGTAAGAGCGTAATCGTGGGGTTTCAAACGATTGCTCTCCTCACATTCCTCACCGCTTATCCATAAATTCTGTCCGGCGTGAGAGCAACCTGGCGTTCCAGCCTGTCCACTCCTGACTACTTCCCTGGAAGCAACAGTTGCTCACTTTTGACAATATAGTTGATGATTTTAGCCGCGATGTAAAAGCAGAGAAAAACGCGATTCAACACAAGTGAAGTATTATCAATAAGTTACGAAATCGATCTCATTTGGCACGCGCCTTGTGATTTAATACAGCCGTGAAACGGTTCGTGAACCAGTTTCACCAAAGTTGAATAAGCCAAAGGCTGCGGTACCTGGGGAAGGGTAGCTCTCTTTTGGAGCGGCCAAGTCACCAGGCGCCGATATCACCGCGGAGAGGCGGAGTTATCGGCGCTTGGTGGCCGCCGCGCTAAATCCTAGGTAACAAACCGCATTCCATATAGCCAATTCGCAGCGCGCGAATTCAGGCGGTTACCAAATTCTTGCAATACAGTGACGTGTGTTCCCTCGCCGTTTCTGTGTCAGAACAAGAGGCGCTCCTTGTGGAGCGCCTCTTGTCATTTCTACCCGTACTTGTGTCTACCACTCGCCAGGCTTCAAGCCCTTCACGTTGCACTCGACCTTGTACAAGCCCGTTCGCGCGGTAACGTACAACGTCGAGAAATTCTTCCCACCAAACGCACAGTTCGCTGGCATCTGAGGAAACTCAATTGTCGTCAGGTGTTCACCCGCCGCATCGAATACTTGGATACCCGTCGCGGACGATGTCCAAATATTGCCTTTCTCATCCACCGCCATTCCGTCCGGTGCAGGAACGTCGCAATGAATTTTCCCATCGCCAAGCGAACCATCTTCGTTAACCGGAAACGCGCGAATATGACCTTTCGCGACATCGGATACGTACAACGTTTTTTGATCCGGCGACAGGCCAATCCCATTCGGTCGATTGAAGTCCTTTACCAATAACGAAACGACGCCGTCCGGTGAAATCGAATACACGCCCGAAAAATCGAGGTCTGGTTCACGGCCTTCAAGTCCGTACGGTGGATCTGTGAAATAAATAATTCCGTCACCGCGCACGATCGCGTCGTTCGGGCTGTTCAGCTTCTCCCCGTCGAGTGTTTCCGCAAGCACCGTTATCGAACCGTCTTTCTCCGTACGTGAGACTCGACGATTCCAATGTTCACATGCGATGAGCCGGCCTTGTACGTCCAGTGTCAGCCCATTCGATTTTCCACTCGGTTTCCTGAAAACGGAATGATCTTCGCGATAATTCGTGTCCGCTGGAATATCGCTAAACACCAGCTCACCCGATCGAAGCCAGACGGGCCCCTCGGTAAACTCGTAATCTTCCGCGATCGTTACTACCTCGCCCGCCACGAACCCACTCGGGTCCGCAGCTAGCGCCATCAGCGTCATTGCCCACATCATTTAGGTTACCCTCCTTTAGAGAATCGCGAGTCTCTCACGTGTTAGAATGCCTGTCAATACATGCCATGAACTTGCAGTGACGCTGTCCTCAACGAACGCTCAATCCTGTTTATCCCGTTAATCCTGTCAAAATATGAACGAACAACCTACAACTCCATGGATGGTTTCGCTCCACGGCGGGCACTCCGGTGAATTTTGCGATCATGCGCAAGGCATGCTGCGCGAGGTGCTTGATGCAGCCGTTGCGGCTGGATGCCCTGCCTATGGAGTTTCGGAGCACGCACCGAGACTGGGCGAACAGTACCTCTACGAGACCGAAGTCCACATGGGCTGGGATGTCGCAAAGATAGAGGCGGATTTTGAGCGCTATGCCGAGGCGATTTACGCTACGGCTGACGAGTTTGCGGGGCGACTCGAAGTCCTACGTAGCTTCGAAATCGAAGTCGTTCCGCCGGACCGATACGTTGAAATCATGCAGGGCTACCGCGAGCGATTCTCGTTCGATTACATCGTCGGTTCCGTTCATTTCCTATACGACGTCAGCATTGATGGTCCCGTCGACAAATACGAACACGCGATGAATGTAGCGGGTAGCGCAGAACACCTCGCAATTGAATATTATGAAGCGG
>JAJDAB010000492.1 GCA_029262095.1 Candidatus Hydrogenedentota bacterium | reverse complement strand
GGCGGGAACTTGGATATTCGATCGAAATTGAAGTTGTAAGATAGGACGCCGTCACTCTGCTAATGTATGTCATCCCTGTAAAAGTCGAGGGATATTCTCTGACCGATTAAGCCAGCTACGAGAATTGAGTAGATCCCTCGACTTTGCTCGGGATGACAATTCTAACGACGTCTGATTTTGCTGAGGCTGCATCAAAATTATCAAAAGGACACGACCACCAAATGAGCATTCTATACGCCGTCCGTCATGGACAAGCGAGTTTCTTCTCGGACAATTACGACAAACTCTCGGAAAAGGGCGAGGATCAGTCGCGCGCTTTGGCCAAGCATTGGATCGAGAACGGCGTGCGCATCGATCACGCCTTCGCGGGGACGTTGCAGCGGCAGACGCGTTCGGCCGCAGTGGTGGGAGAGACGTACCGGGCGGAGGGACACGATTTCCCTGAGCTGACGATTCTCGAAGGACTCAATGAGTATCCGGCGGATGACGTCATGGGTATCCTGTTGCCCGCGTTGATGGAGCAGGACGAGAAATTCGCGACACTAAAACAGGAATATGACGCCGCCGAGGAAAGCCGCGAGAAATACCGAACGTTCCACCGGTTGCTCGAAGCGGTAATGGCCGAGTGGGTCTCCGGCGATCACGATATGGATGGACTTGAGCCCTGGTCAGCGTTCAGCGGCCGTGTGCGTGATTCGCTGAAGACGGTCATGAGTGTCGATGGCAGTGGTAAGTCGCTGGGTGTGTTCACTTCGGGTGGTGTGATTGGTGTCGCCGTGCAGTCGGTGTTGCAAGCCCCGGAGATCAAGGCCGCAGAACTCAACTGGCGAGTCCACAATGCCTCGGTTACGCAGTTCACGTTCTCGAAGGGGCGCATCGCGCTGGATCGATTCAATGACACCGCACACTTCACGCACGATCCTGAGTTGTTAACGTATCGCTAGCGGTCCTGAGAATTCGGGTCCGATTCGGATTCGGAGTCTGCGCCGTCTTTCGGTTCCTCCGGCAAGATTGCGAGGATGGCCCACAGGATGAGTGTGACGACGAGTAATCCCATGAATAGGTAGTACGTAATCATCGTGATTGTTCTCCAGGTCGCGATAATACCGTTCGGGCGATTGTGCTGCAATCGCTCATTGACCGCTGACCCAAATCGGGCTTGACCATGCCATCGCAATGCGGTCGCGCACTGCAACGGCTTGCCGGAGCCGGACGTAGTATGTACCTTGACCCTGAAATTCGGAATCAACGAAGTGGCCGCTAAAGTTCGTTTCATCCGGATTCCACCTCTTGATCACTCGGAAGCTATGGTCGCCCGCACGGTGACACAGAAGCTCTACCCGCGTAATTACATCCGTGCCCACCGCGCGTACGTCAATCTTGGGCGCACCATTCAATGTGGCCATTTGGCCCATTGGCGTGCCGTCAATTTCGAAATCCAACAGAATCTTCTGGCCGGTCGTTGCATACGTGCGCCGGTCGTGAAGCGCCTGAAAGATTGCGCCCCGGGTACGTTCCTTCGCAATCACCGCGGTCAACCCCCAATGCGGCAGGCCGGGGTGCGACCGATGGTCGTCTGACGCAGCAACCGTCGACAGCACTAAGCCCTTGCGCAAGGCGTCTTGAAAGTGTGATGGGTGGTTCAAACTCTTTGCTGGCGATGTGAATGTGCTGCGCTCGAACGACAACGGGTGCGCCGGATCAAACG
Organism: Candidatus Hydrogenedentota bacterium; assembly: GCA_029262095.1. GTDB lineage: Bacteria > Hydrogenedentota > Hydrogenedentia > Hydrogenedentales > SLHB01 > JAJDAB01. The sequence continues at coordinate 2,537 of JAJDAB010000492.1, read as the reverse complement.
TCTCGCTGAGTCCGTGACCGGAATACAGCTCAAAGTTTCTACGGAATCGTTCGTCGTGAACGCTGAAGTCGATGCCCTGCGGGAATTTGCCCGTGTGATGTGGAATCGTCAGCGCATCGCCCGCGGTCAACATCTCCCACAACGCAGGCAAACGATGGTCTTCTGGTGCAATTAGAGGGCCGGGTGCCCCGCGAAAATAAACGATGTGGTGCCCGTGCGGCCGTCCGAACGATGCTTCGTACGCATGAAACGCTACAAATTGCGGCGGGTCGTGATGTTCGTCAGTTAAACCCGTGTACGTTTTCCACGTTGACGGGTCTAGCCCGCGCGTTCGTCCCTCGCGTGGCGCTCGACTGTGATCGGTCATCGCGTAGAAATCGAGACCAGCGACATAACGCGCATGTTCGAAGTTTTGATATCCGACCCCATCCCAGCTAAACCGAGTGTGCGAATGAATATCGCCCCAATAGGTTTTGTCCTCGGGCAACGTTTTCGCAACCAGTACCGGATTCGACTTGGCCCGCAACACCCATTTCTCCGACACCGCTTCGATACGCAAAACACCTTCCACACTCGGCGTGGCGTCGAATTCGGCATAACCTGTTCCTTTGCTAATCGCGATGGACTCCGGCACTGTCGCTTCGCCCTCCACGACGCGAATCGAAATCGTGTCGCCGTCGCGCGCACCGTTATCCTCTCCATCCAACGTCGACACGAGCATGCGGACGGATTCGCCAACGGCGGCATTTGAAGGACCGTGTACTTGCAGCTCGACCGGTTTGCCTGGATGGATGGTCAACGTGGGCGTTTCCGTCGCAAGATGAAATTGGCCATCGCCGCGCGTATCAACGGCGAGTAGCACCGGCAACGATCCAGTCGCCACCGAACCCGCTCGATAGCCGCGGCTACCTTGACTCGTGTCGCCGTACACGACGCTGATGGAGTCGCCCGGCTTGAGATTGCCGTCCTCGACCACCACCCGTACCACAAACACGTACCGCTCCCGCCGTCCGTCGAGCGAGTCTTTCTCATGCTTGATCAGCGTGTTCTTGCGTTCATTTTCGACAAGCGTGCGAAGGGTAACGGAAGCGTCGCTGCACGATGCGGAGACGTAGTGGTCGTCTGATGGAGACGTGGCCTGTAGGCGATTGGCGGAGTTGCGCGGACCCGCATGCCATGCGTCCGGCAATTGAACGCGAATACCGCCGCCCTCAGCAATGGCGTTGCGCACCGTGGACGTAACCGTCCACGTCCCATACGCTCCAGACACACCGGTCTCCGGTTGCACATTGACCGAAGCCTCCGCCAGCAAATCGGATACCATCACCGCATCTGGGATTTGAGCGTCGGCCAATTGGCAAACAAGGCAAATGAATAGCGCGCTACCTACATGAATTCTCATGAATTACTCCGAATCGTGGTCCCGTTCTTGCAAGAGTCGCTTATACGTTGTATACGAGGCGGTTGAGTCCAGATCCCGCGCACTGAATACGTGAACGCCGAACCCGATCCGAAATTCCCCACCAGCTTCAACGTTGATGGTGCTCGGCGAAACCGTGTCATCACTCGGCCCCGTCATCGCTTTTTCGCCAAATGGATTGGCAACGACCAAACCGTAGTCCCGGGTATGAAACCACGAACGGCGAAAGTTTTCCGGGCTGGGCATGATGGTAATGCCCACGCGCGTATCGTCGCTTGTACCGTAGTAACTGCACCAGTCCGCCGCGCGTCCCCACGTACCGTCCTCATCGACGCCGCCCTCGCTATTCTGAATCGTCCCGGTGCCATGCTCGACTGTATAGCGCGAAGCGATTCGAACGCCAAGTCCCATCTCTTCCTGGTCACCAAATGCGAATCCGTTCTCGGAACTGAAAACCGAGTCAATGATTAAGTAGAAACCATCGGCCTTGGCGAAGAACGAATACGTACACCGTTCCGTACATACCACGCTCGACGGTTCATTCGAAGATTCGTAGGAGTTCTCCACGACGAATGTCGCAGTGTCGCCGCCGGCCGAAGGTTTCTCGACGAAACGCACATGCCGCACGCGCGCGCGATTCCGCCAAAAGTCATCACCATTCATGTCGCCGAACGCCAACCAGATGCCGGGGTGATAGGTCCCGTGATCGTCGTTGTTCTTGTTCGCGACCTCGTCGGTGGGGTGTCGACGCGTGACTTGTTCGCCGTTTGGCGCAAAAACGTTGCAGAAATAGGGGCGGGAGATTTCGATGTCTTCGTACACGTACGTCGCAAAAGGCGCGCCGTCGACGAGTATCTCGACGCGCCCAGTCGATTCGGCGAAGGAATATGTCGCGCCATACGCCGCGTTAAGCGCGATGACAGACGCACCGGCGGCAATGACGAATGCCTTGCTCATTGAATGCTATCCTCCGTGTTTCGGATTGACCATAACAAAGTAGCGATTTTATTCGTCATTTTCTAAGATGGCGCCTGAATCGGAGCCAAACGAGCAGGAGGCACTATGGACACGGTCCAGCATACGTACCGCACGGAAATGTCGCCGCTGGCATTCATTG
>JAJDAB010000491.1 GCA_029262095.1 Candidatus Hydrogenedentota bacterium | reverse complement strand
CCGGACCGTCCACACCCTATGAAGTGCGTGCGAAAGCGTTCCGATTCGGATCCGTAGAATCCCGAATTCATGCTTGGGGTAACGCGCTCGACGGATCGGATATGGCGACTGGCACTAATTTTTTCTTGTGGGCCATGCCAGAGGAATACATATTGCGTATTCATTTTGAAGTTTTTCAACCCTCAGATTCGTTTGGTGCCGAACCCGTCAATACCGATTCTCAGCCGACGTTGCTCCGCCGTGTATTGGCCGAATCCGGTGCCACCAGGCCCAAACGTGATCCGGTGGATGCTCGCGTTATCGCACAATATCGTCTAGGTGGCGGTCGTCTCATCAGTACACCCACAGAGGTTGAAGGCTGGCCTGAATACGAAATACAGCAACCACCGCTGGACTCGGATGCCGACGGCATGCCGGATGATTGGGAACGATCATTTGGGTTATCAGCCACTGATTCCGCTGATAGCCGAGGCGATGCCGATGAGGATGGATATACGAATATTGAAGAATACCTGAATTCCACGCAGCCTGCGGCAGCAATCAGCCAATAAGGACGAGCCGTAGCGGCGAATGGCGGACTTGAATACTTGCCATTCTTAGGCCGCTGCTGTACAACAGGCTATCAGGGTATTGGGTTGACAACAGATTGTATTGGGCATGCGGAACCGGTGCGTACAGGATTCCGCGGTTGCACTTTTAACGGGCTTTGAGCAGTGTTCACGAATTGAATGAGGAGGAGTCTCGCGTGCGTTATTTCACTCGGATATGGGGAGTACACGTCGTTGTCATGGTCGCCGTCCTCGGCGTTTCCACGGCAACAGCGCAAGGCAGTTTCGTAAACTTTGAGAATCCGCATTGTCATCCTATCGATTTGAGTCCGGACGGCAACACGTTGGCCACGGTTAACACTGCTGCCAACCGCGTTGACCTGTGGGATGTATCCTCCGGCACGCCGGTGTTCTCGAAAGCCGTCCCAGTCGGTTACGACCCGGTCACGGCTCGCTGGCGTTCTAACACGGAACTCTGGGTGGTAAATCACATCTCCGACAGCGTCAGTGTCGTCGACCCAGTGAACTGCATTGTCGACGAAACCATTGACACGCTCGACGAACCTTGCGACGTAGTGTTCGCGGGATCGACTGAACGCGCCTTCGTTTCATGTTCTTCGGTCAACACCATTCAAGTCTTTAATCCGAACACCTTTGCTGAGACGGATCAGGTAGTCGTCGCGGCTGAAGACCCGCGCGCATTATCGGTCAGTGCCGATGGCACCAAGGTGTATGCAGCGATATTCGAATCTGGTAACGGCACCACGCTTCTTTTCGGTGCTGGCGTTTCCGGTGGGAGCGGTTCATTTCCGCCCACCGACGCCATGAGCGATCCGCTCAACCCATACCGTGGACAAAACCCGCCGCCGAACACGAATGTCGCGGCGTTCAAAGCCGACACCATAATCTGGCGAAATGCTCCTCCTGCGAACCCAGACGTACAGGTTGACTGGACCGCAGAAGTTTCTGCTTATTTTTCTCCAGCTCCTAGCACAGACACAATTAATAACATCGCACCACTGGTTAGCCTGATCGTTCAAGACGATGGTACGGGCAATTGGTTTGATGACAACGGAGAAGATTGGACGCCTTGGATTACGGGTGCCAGCGCAGCGATGTCAGGCCGATATACGGGCTGGACGCTTATTGATCGCGACGTAGCGATTATTGACGCCAACAACCCGGGTGGTGTCGCGGTGCAATATGTCGAACGTCTCATGAACCATAATATGGCGATGGGCGTGAACCCGGTGACGGGCGACATCACCGTCATCGGAACGGACGCGACGAACCTCACGCGGTTCGAACCAAATATCACGGGAACGTTTATCCGCGTGAATCTGGCAATCATTGATCCAGCGGATCTTCCGAATCCAACGATTGTCGACTTGAACAAGGCACATCTCGATGCGGCTCAGTTCGCGGAAGACGGCATCGCTGACGCCTATCACGATGAAAGCGTGCCGCAAGCCGACCGGGATGACTCGATTGGTGATCCGCGGTCTATCGCATGGAATAGTTTGGGTACGGTTGGATTCGCCGTTGGTATGGGATCAAACAATCTCATCGTCATTGATGCAGCGGGCGCGCGTCCGTCGGTCGGATTCACCGTTGAGTTAGGTGAAGGTCCAACTGGAATCGCGCTTGATGAAGGGCGCAATCAGCTCTACACGATGAACCGATTCGATGGTTCAATTTCGGTAGTTGATATTACGACTCCAGCTTCGGCCAGCGTATCCTCAACGATTCCCTTCTTCGATCCTACTCCAGACGTAATTAAGACGGGCCGAGTCCATCTTTACGGGACACACGAAAACTCCGGACTTGGTCAAATCGCGTGTGGTTCTTGCCACATCGATAGCCGTAAAGACCGGCTCGCATGGGACCTCGGCAATCCGGCCGGGGGAATTAAGGCACTGGACCTAATCTCGGTTCCTGGCGATCTTGCTCACGATCACAGCCCGCTATTTAGCGGTGGCCTTGATGACTTTCACCCGATGAAAGGACCGATGACCACGCAGACTTTGCAGGACATCATCGGCAAAGAGCCATTGCATTGGCGCGGTGACAAGAACGGGCTCGAACAGTTCAGCGGGGCCTTTCCCGACTTGCAAGGAGCTGATGCAGCACTTATTGGCGCGCCGATGCAGGAGTTCGAAGACTTCCTTGCCACGACGCACTTTCCGCCCAATCCATTCCGCAACCTTGACAACACATTGCCGACCAACTTGCCGTTGCCGGGCCAATTTGCCCACGGCAAATTCTCGGGTGCGCCGGATTTTGGTTTGGACGAAGGCGACCCGCTTCCGAACGGCAATGCGGTTGATGGTCTCGCGGTGTACCGTGATTTGACGCCCGCAGCAGACGGTGGCGCGTTGTCTTGCGTTGTATGCCACACATTGCCCATCGGAAACAGTACGGACCTGTTCTTTGACGGCGCGAACAACCACGTCATTCCCGCTGGGCCGGAAGGCGAAGCGCATCTTGGACTATTCGACGCTGATGGTTCTGATCAGCGGACGTTCAAAGTGCCGCAAATGCGCGCCATCTTCGACAAGCAAGGTATGACGATGAGTAGCTCGGGCGAAAGTCTGGCCGGATTCGGCGTATTCCACGACGGCGGGATCGACTCGATCACACGGTTCGTCTCGGAAGTCGTATTTGGCGGGATTGACTCGGACCAAGAAATATCGGACGTCGTGGCATTGATGATGGCATTCTCCGGTGGATTTGTGAATCCAGGACCGACTCCTCCTGGCGAATTCCCGATTACTCAATCGAGTAATGACGCGCACGCCGCCGTGGGTAAACAAGACACCTTCGATAGCGCAGCAAAAGACGCGGCATTTCTCGGTCTACTAATTCTCGAAGCGGATATTGCGGACGACTTCCAGATTGACTTAATCGCGAAGACGACGGAAACCGTGACCGGACTGGGCCGTGTTGTACGTGGATACACTTACGACCCAGCCAGCAACACGTTCACACCTGACCAAGCCAGCTCTGCTGGCGTAACGTCAGCGACGCTGTTGGCTGCTGCGGCGCCGGGCGCGGAAATTACGTTCACCGCGACGCCGCTGGGGACGGGCACACGGTTGGGTATCGACCGTGATGAAGATGCTTTGTCGGACTTCGACGAAGTACGCGATCTCGACCCGGTTAACCCCGGTATCCAAAACCCGTTTGACCCGGATAATTCCGACTCGACGGGCGACAACGGTTCGAACTTGCCGGACGGTACCCCGGACGGTCAGAATGACTACGACATGGATGGCACGGACAACGCCACCGAGTTTAACTCCCCGAGTGGTACGCCGATCGGGCCGCCATCGCTCTCTGCCGCACCGGCGTTCCAGATCTGGGGTCTGGTCATCACAATGGTGTTGATGACGGTCGCGCTGTTTAGCGCCGTCGGAGTCCTGCGACGCCGCAAGAGCTAGTAAGCGCTCCACATAGTCTGATTGTGCGGAGGCGGCCTCTTTCGAGAGGTCGCCTCTTTTAATGTCCGCGTCCGATCCGTACTATGCCTCGCACGCAATGCGACACTTCCTGGCCAAACATTCACCCCTCGTCGTTCTCACGATACTCTGCGCCGTCTTGGCGATTGTGTCAGAGGACTTCCGTGGCGTGGGAAACCTTCAACAGGTAGCGCTGCGCACCTGTGTGGTCTGCATACTCGCGCTTGGCCAGCTTCTCGTCATTCTTACCGCTGGCATCGACCTCTCCGTGGGCAGTGTTGCTGCTTTGGCGGGCGTCGTCGGCGCAAAAACGATGACCGATTGGGAGATGTCCGTAGCGACAGGCATTCTCGCAGGCTGCGTCGTTGGACTCGTTTGCGGGATTGTGAACGGCCTACTCGTTACCAAGGGCCGCATCCCCGCTTTCATAGCGACGCTGGGCATGATGATGGCGGCACGCGGCCTCGCGCTTATCGTCGCCGATTCGGTCCCGATATTCGCGTTGCCATCCGCGTTCGCGTATCTCGGCGGCCGAAACGGTTGGTGGATACCCGTCGTCATTACGCTGAGTTTAGTCATCCTCTTCACGGTGATTCTCACCTATACACGATTGGGCCGCGCACTTTACGCGATCGGCGGAAATTTAACTGCCGCGCGATTATCCGGGATTCCCACAGACCGCGATCGCATTCTCGCTTTCGCCCTGTGCGGGCTGATGGCCGGATTCGCGGGTGTGATGTTGGCGTCTTACATCAGTATCGGAAGTCCAAACGAATGCGAGGGATGCGAACTGGAAGCCATCGCCGCGTGTGTAATCGGCGGGACAAGTCTTATGGGCGGGGAAGGGGGGGCACCTGGGGCACTCGCCGGAGCACTCATCATGAA
>JAJDAB010000490.1 GCA_029262095.1 Candidatus Hydrogenedentota bacterium | reverse complement strand
CGGTGCCAACGTGCCGGTCGAAAATCCATCCCTCGTGCATCGGGAAATGGACCTTGACGTCGTCGAGTTCTAAAAGATTCTTGCTCATAGATCACCGGCCAACACGCGTACGCACGCGGTCTCATGTCCAGAGCAAACCGATCGCAACTCAATCGGATCCTCGGAGCATTCATCGTTCGCGCTTTGGCAGCGTGGCGCGAACGAACATCCGGCGTATTCGCGAATAAGATCCGGCGGCATTCCTGGAATGCTGATCAGTTCGGCGCCTTTCGATTGCGTGGACGGTAGTGATGCCATCAACGCCGACGTATACGGGTGGCGTGGTTTGTCGAACAATTGGTTGGCATCCGTCGATTCGACGATACGGCCTGCGTACATGACTTCAACGCGATCGCATGTGCCGGCGACGACGCCTAAGTCATGCGTAATGAGTACAACGGCCATACCGAGGTCTTGTTGGCGTTGCTTGATGAGTTCAAGTATTTGCGCTTGGACCGTTACATCGAGCGCGGTAGTGGGTTCGTCGGCGATCAGTAATCGCGGACGGGTGATAAGTGCCATCGCGATCATGACGCGTTGCCGCATTCCGCCGGAAAATTCATGGGGGAACGCGCGCATGCGCCGTTCGGCATCTTGTATGCCCACGGCTTCGAGCGATTCGATCGCGGCGGTGTGGGCTTTGGCACGCGACGCACCTTCGTGTACGCGGAGCGGTTCCATGAGCTGTTTGCCCACACGCATATACGGGTTGAGCGCAGTCATCGGGTCCTGAAAAATCATCGAGACTTCTTTGCCTCGCAATGCACGCAGTTCGCGATTGCGGAGCCTGAGCAAGTCCTTGCCATCAAACATTGTTGTGCCGCCTTCGATGCGACCGGGCGGCATTGGAACGAGCCCCAGCATGGATAGGAATGTGACTGACTTGCCCGACCCCGATTCGCCGACAATACCAAGCGTCTCGCCGGGGTCAACGTGGAACGACACGCCATCGACGGCGCGAACAACGCCATCGCGCGTGTGAAAATGGGTGCGCAGCCCTTGTACATCGAGAAGCGGCATGCACACAAAGTAACGTGCGCGTCAATGCCGTTGCAACGTGGTGTCTTGTCTATGCGAGCAAACCGACTAATGGCGTGTCCATGTTTAGCTCGTCGTACACGCGCTGATGTCGTCGTTCAACTCACTGCGAGACGCGAGCCCGAACGCATGTAAGGGATGTTTTCGGGGCGTTAGTTTCGCCCAGATACCTTATATTATCGATGCGGTTCGAGTAGATTCCTCACTTCGTTCGGAAAGACAGAACGTATGCTCCGATACAATTCACGTCTGATTACGCTAAAATTGTGATTCTTTCGTTACCGGAATTGGACGACGTTTTCGTGAAGATACTTTTTCCTCTAGTCGGAATCATTACGGTTACCGCGTTCGCTGACTCGGATGTCGTTATTGATGCCAATGATCCGTTTCCTCGTCAGCTATCAGAGTTCAGGCTGTTTGTTGATGCCGAGAAGCAAATCCCAAATGAAGGGTTGATTCCATACGATGTCATTACGCCGCTGTTCTCGGATTACTCCGAAAAATACCGGTTCGTGTACGTGCCGGACGGTACATCGATCGAGTTCCAAGCGGACGGCACACTTGCATTCCCTATAGGCGCGGCATTGATCAAGACGTTTGCGTATCCGGAGCTGTCGGGCGACGGTCTTGATCTAGTCGAGACCCGGGTGATGATAAATCGCGCATCCGGATGGGACGGTGCGGCGTATGCATGGAACGAAGAGGAGACAGAAGCGCATCTCGCAATTGCCGGAAAACGCGTCCCGGTGTCTTGGCGTGCGCCCGGCGGAAACGAGCGAAGCACCACCTACTTTGTGCCAAATATGAATCAATGCAAACAATGCCATCGTAGGGGAGAAGTCGTAGAACCGTTGGGATTTAAGGCGCGTCACATCAATCGGGATGCGAGTCTTGACGGCGATTCGCGCAATCAACTGGAGTATCTTTCCGCGATTGGTGTGTTGTCCGGCCTATCCGATCCCAGTGCGATCGTGCGAACGCCAAAGTGGGACGACCAATCCGTTGAGCTGGATGCACGAGTGAGGGCGTATCTCGATATGAATTGTGCACACTGCCATAACCCTAATGGATTGGGGAGTCACACAGACTTGGATTTATCCTACGCGCAGACCAACCCGGTTCATCGCGGCATTATGAAACGCCCTACGTCGGCTGGTCGTGCTTCAATGGATTTGTACTTTGCAATCAAGCCGGGAGACCCGGATAGCTCATTTTTACTTCAGCGGATGCTGTCGACCGAAGCTGCGGTGCGGATGCCGCAGATCATGCGGACCGTGGTGCACGAGGAAGGCGTAACTTTGATTCGAGATTGGATTCGTTCCTTGGATTGATCGGCTGGAGGGTGGCGGAATGAAATTGCTCATTAAGGGTATGTTCGCGGGACTCATACAGGTATCTTTCTTATCTGCTTTGTTGTTGATACCCGCGGGCACATTGAACTGGCCGCGAGCGATCACCTTTCTCGTATCACATGGCCTTTGCGTTCAAGCCGCGATCATCGCGCTCGCCAAGTACTCCCCCGCGAGCCTGGAGGCTCGCTTCCAACCGGTGGTGGCCAAGAGCCAACCCAAGGCGGACCGAGTGATCACCTTGTTCTTAATGCTAACCAATCTCGGGTTCGTGGTGAGCATTCCCATAGAGGTATTCCATTTGCGCTGGTTTCCCGCACCGCCACTATGGCTGTCGATCGTAGGAGCGATAGCGTGCTTTGCGGGTATGGGGACGATCATGACGGCGTTGTATCAAAACGCCTTCGCCGCGCCCATCGTCAAGGACCAATCCGATCGGGGGCAAACCTTAATCGTTACCGGGCTTTACGGAATTGTGCGCCATCCATTTTATTCCGGATTGCTCGTGTATTTGGCCGGACTCGGTTTGTGGCTGGAGAGTTTTGCGAGCCTTTTTGTACTGCCAATCGTTCTTGGATTGCTCACTGCGCGGATGATCGTTGAGGAACGGAGCTTGCGAGAAATGTTTCCGGAGTACACCGATTACATGAAACGGGCGCGGTGTCGGATCGTGCCCGGGATTTGGTAGTACTCAAACAATCAAGCGTCATCCCGAGCGAAGTCGAGGGATCTACTCAGGACGAAATATTGATCTTAATTGTGGCGAAGGATCTCCGGCGTCGGGCGAAAACCATCCGTTCCGCAAATATAATCAGTCGCCGCCCACTTGCACGCTCTGCTTCTTACCTTGCAAGCGAGCAATTACTTCCGGCGATGGCACCTGCGGTGTAATGTTCAATGCTTCATCGTCGTAGGTGAAACTGATACCGGAAAACGCCATCTCGTCCGAAGTCGCCAAACCCCATTTAACATCGACCGGTGGGATCACTGGGTTGTACTGATTGTTCTCCGAATTGTCGTGATGGGCGACCATCAGAAACTCGGTACCCTTTGGCGCTTTGAATGGTTCGACGAATTCATAGCTAAACTGCCAATTGAAGTCGTAGTTCGGCACCCAAATCAGCGTTTCCTTCGCGCCATCCGGCGTCGTCGCCCAGAGGCCCATGTCTTTGCCGCGGTAATGCATGTGCGCGCCAGTGGTGTAGGCCGTGATGTCGCGGTTGGCTACCCACCGCGCTTCGTGTTCCGAATTCGGGTCGCCCGCTTTGATATCCAGCACCCACTGCGAAACGAGTTGTCCATTCATTTCTTTCATGATGATCTCGTCCGGCTTCGCCAGGTGTAGCGCGAATTCGGATTGGTCCACGGCGTCCGCACCGGTGACGTTGTGGTAATGAATTTGCAGGACCAGGTTCGCGCCCTTCTTAATGCGCTTCGCAATGCCCCGTGCAGGCATGGGTGCTACATTGCCCGGCGCCCACATTTGGAGAATGTCACTACCTGCTAGTGCGCTATCCATCTGACCACACTCGCAACCGGGCTCCGGCGTTTCGGCGTCCATCCTTGGTATGGTGCCGGTCGTGTCGTCGAACAAAATAAAATGGTGAACGACTTTACTGTTCCCCGCTTTGAATTCGACCCCTTTCAACCACACTTCATGATCGAGTCCCAATTCAATCGGGAAGCACCGGTATTCATCGTCGACCTCTTTGCCCACAGGATTCGGAATTGGATATGACATGACGATGTCTGGATTGCCCAATTGCCAACCGCCTTCGTACGTTTCAAATTTGAGCGGCGCGGGTATGTCCTTCGGGTTGCCCCGTTTCGAGCCTTCTTCCACCCATGCAACGACGGTGTCGATTTCCTGACCTGTCAGATTCAGATCGCCTTTCATGGCACGCGAATCCGGATGCGCAAACCACGGAGGCATCGTGCGGCTGGCGACTTGTTTTTGAATCGCCTTCGCCCAAGGGCGTGTATCTTCATAGGACAATAATGGCATCGGGCCGATTTGGCCGGGACGATGGCAGCCCTGACAATTCTCCTGCAAGATCGGCGCGATGTCTTTTGAAAATGTTGGATGCTTGACGGCGTCGCCGTCTGCGAACGCGATTGGCGTGAGCACCAAAGCTATTGCGAGGGTGGAAAGCTTTTTCATGAATGACGTTCCTTCATCTGCCCGAGTTTGGAACTGCCTGTGGACAGCAATGATACGACGGATATTTTGTGTTTCGCAAGCGCATGCCTAAACGGCGAAACGGTCATTCTGATTCCTGCAGCGCAAACGCGATCAGTTCGGCGGGCTCCGCGCGGCCACCACCCGCAACCATAATGTATTGGCGACCATCGAACATGGCGGTCATCGGCGAGCTATGCAGGTGTCGGTCAACTTTGACCCGCCCGACCTCGTCGCCCGTCTGCTTGTCCAGGGCTACAAGCCAGGAGCCGTTCGCGCTACGATCACCGAGTTCGTCGACGTCGGCGAGAATCGTGAATAGCAGCGTCTTGGTCGCCAAGATACCACCTTCCGCCAAAATCTCTTTCGGGAATCGGGAGCCCAATGGTCCTAGGTCGAGGTGTTTAACCGCGGGGTGATCGCGTGGACCGTCGCCCAAAGGGATTTGCCACGCGATATCGCCTTTATTGAGGTCGATGGCCGTGATGCGCCGGTAGGGCGGCTTGATGATTGGGAGGCCTTGCGGCCCGAATACCGGAGCCGAGAGGTCTTCTGTGCCGTCCCCTTTCATCGCGCCGTTCAATACATAGTTTAGGTTTGACCGGTTCGGGTCCGGCTTGATCAACGAGATGGCGGAAGGTTGTGTCTGGGATTGGACGTATAACATTCCGGCTTCGGGATCGACTGCGGCACCCGGCCAGTTGGCGCCACCTATGGTTCCCGGGAGTTGAAGCAATGCCTCTTTGCCATCGTGACCCGATTCGATGTTAGGTGTGAACAGGGGACCGACGACGTACGAATCGATTATTGCCAAGGCTTCTTTTCGTAGTTCCGGTGTGAAGTCAATGAGATCGTCTTCCGATATGCCCTGGCGTTCGAACGCGGGCGGTTTCGTGGGAAACGGTTGTGTAGGTGACAGTTTTTCGCCTGTAACGGCTGTGCCGGTATTCACCGCGCGTTCTTCAATAGGCCAAACCGGTTCACCGGTGGCGCGATCGAACACATATGTGAACCCTTGTTTTGTGACTGCGGCAACCGCTTTGATTTCCTTGCCATCTACCGTGATGTCGATGAGATTCGGCGCACTCGGAAAATCGTAATCCCAGATACCGTGGTGTACCGCCTGAAAATGCCAGACCCGTTTGCCGGTCGCGGCGTCTAAGCAAAGCAGGCTTTGCGAAAATAAGTTGTCGCCGTGCCGGTGGCCGCCGTAGTAATCGCTTGTGGGCGCCCCCATTGGCAAATAGAGATATCCCAATTCGGGATCGGCGGTCATCAACGACCACGCGTTCGTATTGCCGGTGTACTTCCACGAATCGTTTTCCCAGGTTTCCACACCGAACTCACCGGCCTGAGGAATCGTGTGAAATATCCACTTCTGTTTGCCTGTATGTACGTCGTACCCCCGGATGAAACCGGGCGGATTGGACTTGATGGTCGGGAAGTCCATGATAATTGACGCAACGACGATGGTGTTGCCGAGGACGACCGTGGGTTTGTTGTGTCCGATATTTCGACCTTGAATGCGCCGTCCCAAGTCTTTTAATAGGTCGACCGATTTGCCGTCCGCGAAATCAGGATCGGGTTCACCCGTTTTCGCATCAAGCGAAATCAGTTGCCGACCGCCGGTCGCGATGATGATGCGTTCTTTCTCGCCATCGGTCCAGTATTCAACACCTCGGTGTTGAACGATGCCGTGCGTGACCATTCCTCGATCGTAGCTCTTAGGGTCATAGGCCCACATGGTCTCACCACACGTGATGTCGACCGCGGCCACCTGGGAAAGCCCCGTAGAGACATAGGCGACGCCATCGACAACAATGGGCGTGGCGCGAAAATGGAAAGGCTTAAACGGCGTCGATTCTTGAAGCGCGTTATCCGGCGAATTCCACCGCCAAGCAACTTCGACCTCGCTGAAATTCCCCGCGTTGATTTGGTCAAGCGATGAATACTTAGTCGAGCCGTGATCGCCTGCGTAGTGCGGCCAGTTTTCTCCCGGCGCGCCGTATTGGGCGCTCGCCGCAGCCGCCATACCTAGAATTACGGTGAACAGTAGAATAGGTTTCCGGATCGTCATGTATGGTCCTTCCCAAATCCTTGAACAGATTCGTCAGCCTACATTGCTGTCGAGTCGATGACAACCGATTCGACTAGGGCCGCGGCTTGGATGTGATCCAGTTTTAGGAGGAGGCAATATCCGGTATAGTCGGAGGTAACCTAAGTTTTTGGAGTTACATTCATGGAACTGGTGACCAAATTCCCCGAGGTCGACGCATTGTTGGAGACGTATCGAGGTGAACTGGGCGAACGTCACGATGCGTATCGCAACCATCTTTACCGCATGATGAATTTCACGTTGTTCTTGAACGGCCCGGATGATGCCTTGATGGCCCCGTTAGAGGTTGCGGGATTTTTTCACGACATCGATTTTGTCCTGCGCGGAAACAACGACTATTTAGAGCCCTCTGCGGAAATCGCGCGCGAATACTTGGATGAAACGGGCCGGGCTGACCTTGAGCCGTTGGTGACCGCGTTAATTGTATGGCATCACAAAATCACGGCGTACAAGGGCGATCAGGGCAGGATTGTCGAATGTTTTCGGCTCGCGGACCTCGTCGATCTGCGCCAG
>JAJDAB010000489.1 GCA_029262095.1 Candidatus Hydrogenedentota bacterium | reverse complement strand
GGTGTTCCATAATTTTGTTCGGACTTTTTGTACAGCTCCTCCACATAAAAAGCGATTTCTTCAGCGAGTATTTTGCCTTGGGTTTCTCCCATCTGTTCTGGAGAACCCGAAAGATGCAGCACCGCTAGATTCTGGTATATGGTTAATGCCATGTCCCATCTCGCCTCTGGATTAATATACTCGAATTATAGTAGGCTCCACCCAACAGATCTATACTAATTTTGTGGGTCAATTATCAAAATTCTTCGATGGGAGAAGACTCGTGAAGATCGCGGGAAATACGATAGCCAGTATTCTCGTATACGTAATCCTCTTTCTTCCGGGCTCTGGCATTGCATGGGCTCAGGACAATGGTGAGACTGACAAACCGCTGATTCTCGAAGTCGGCAATTTTGCCGCGCCCAGAGGAAGCGAACAGTGGATTGAGCGGGAGATCCAGGCGTTTGACGATGCGCATCCGGACATTACGGTGAAATCGATGGCGATTGTCAATCCACAGCGCCGCAGAGAACCGATCGAAACGATAAAGCGCCTACCAGCTCATGTGCTAGGTATTGATGTGGAAGCCGGTTACGAAGCTCAATATCTCGCGGGGCAAAAAGTATTGGTACCCATTGAGAATTTCTTGCCCGATGACTCATTCACGCTTGAGGACTTTCCACCCAGTTTGATTGAAGCAGTCAAGTTTCGTGGCCAACATTGGGCCGTCCCCTGGTACGCATCAACTGAGTTGCTCTTGTGTAACTGGCCTCTCTTCGAAGACGCCAATCTTGATCATCCACCTTCGACCTGGGAAGAGTTTTTCGAATTTGCGGAGACGTTAACGAAGGATACGGATGACGACGGAACGATAGATCAGTTCGGCTTCAAAACGACCGGGTACGATGATACGAGTGCCTTCCTGGTTTTCACGATGATACTCCAACAAGACGGTGCAATCATGAAAGAAGGTCGGTACGCTCCTTCCATTGAGGCAACCCAGCGCGCGATTGACACGATGCGAAGACTCATTGTGCAACCAGAGTTTGGCCAATATGACCGTGCATCCGTAATTGCGTCGTTGCAAAATGAACGATATACCAGCGCGATGTATTTCGTGCATTCGAAGGACGTTCGATTCTTTTCCGACAATCATAATTTGCGGCTCGCGCCATTGCCCACATTCTCAAAGCGCACGGCAGCACTATTTGGTGGACGTTTTTTCGCCGTGAGAAAGAGCGATGCAGCGCACGAGGCGGCCGCATGGAAGTTTGTCAAATGGATGACCCGGAAAGACGTTGGTACGCCGGCTGAGTGGATGGGATACCCAGCCCGATCCGACTTTATTCTCCGGGAAGACTTCAAAGAGGCCGCGAGTAAGGGTGTTCAGGGCCTTGAGCTGCTCTTTACTGAGCCGATGAATACAGTCGAAATAGGAGACCCTGCGTTTCACAGGTTCCTGGGTACCTACTATCTTTGGCAGGGCATTTTGGGGATCATTCGGTCTCCCAATGGTATGGCTAGTGATTCCATGTCTGATGCGATCGCTAAGGCAAATGGTGCAATTTCACCAATATCCACTGGTGCCAACCCATTTCAACGTTTTCGCTGATGTGTTCAGGTCCTGGATCGGCGCGGCACCGAAATGGTTCGAGAGGTTGCACATCGAATTTGTCCAACGCTTTCCGTTCTGTCAGTTGCGTAAACCGATGCGTTTTTGGGTGCAAGCGAATGAGACGAAATGAACCGGATTCCTAACAAAAGTCCATTAATCAAAACGATCGTATTTGTCGTCATTTTCGCGGGAAATATGTTTGGATTGAGCTGCATTCAAGAGACGCGGGAACCTTCCGGCGAAGTGGAGGGTTTCGACGAACTGACAGCGAAATATCAGGAAGTTGTCGATCAAATTCCTCATCATCCGGATTCGCTCCAAATCTTGAGTGCGCTAAAATCTGCTGTTGTGGATCGCGAAGAGAGTACGGATGAAGAGGCGATACTCCAACTGATCGCCGAGGCAACGGATAGTCCGGTAGCCCTATACGCGCTCACGGAATATTGCGAGCGTAGTGGAATTGTGCAATGCCTCGATCTTTGTCGGCAAGTGCAAGACTCATTCAAAGGGGAAGCCGTTTCCGCTCTCGCGCTTGAACTGACGGCGAATCACTTGAAGGCCGAATCGCCAGATCAATTTATTGCACTCTGTGATCGCATGATCGAAACCGGTGATCGATCGAAAGAAAATCGCACTGCGGCGTTGCTAAGATACGAATATCTTGAAGAACTAGGAAAATCGAAGGAAGCATCGCTGGATGCGCTTCGAATTGTGAGTCAATTCCCATCGTGGGCTGAGCGAGCTGGTCTCAACTTCGAATTCGCGTCTGTGCTTGATCGCGCTGGTTTTCATATAGAGGCTGATGCCATTCGGTTGACTGGGGATAAGAAGTCATTAATGGACGGTTTGTTCGACTATCTGCAATCGGCTGGACAGCGAGATAATTCGCTCGCAAATCACTACTACGGTCAAAGTCCGAATCTTGATGATCTGTTCGAGATTCCAATTGTTTCGCAGGAAAACCGGGTTGATCTGGCGTATTACTGGGTGAGAGTAGCGAGGGTGGCGTTTCACAATCGAGACAGCGAGTCGATCCTGTCCGCGCTTGACTCCTATCTCAATGAGTTGCAAGCCAACGCTAGTGCGATTGCCGAAGAACCGGCGGGCAGCGCGCATCTCGTGGAGATAGGAGAACTGTTCTTAAAGAGCCTAAGTACCACGTTGGATGTGAGCAACTTGGTCGGCGATACGCTTGACTCTGCTAATCGTCGGTCAGAAGTAAATGACCTGAGACGAGCGGTTGGAATTCTGAACTCGTGCCAAAGTCTAGTTCTCGCAGCGCGCGCGGAACACGCGGTTGCCGATGGTGAGGATGCGTACTTTGAAGCGATTGCCGATCAAGTCGCGTTCTGCAAATCAGTCAACCTACATCAAGCCGTAGTCGAAGCGTATTCTCACTTCATCGATCGATTCCCCAACTCTCCGAGAAGCCCGAGTTTCTTGTATTCACTGGGGGAATATTATCAAGACGAGATGGGCGTCCCTTCGCTGGGCATGAAAACGTTCGAGCGGACAAGGGAATCATATACGAACACTGCCGAGGCTGAGCGATCAACGCTTCGAATCGCGCTATATCGCTACGAACAAGGTAAACATGAAGCGGCGTTGAGAGAGATTCAAGAATTTATTGACCAGTATCCCAAGAGTGGGCTTGTTCCCAACGCACTGTTTATCCTCGCCGCAGTAGAATCTGCTCTCGGGCTCGTCGAAGACGCAGAGATCCGCATGCTCGAACTCGCGGATACTCATCGCGAGCATCAAGTCGCAAGCCGCGCGCTTTTTTGGGTGGGGAACAGCCGCCTAGGACGCCAGGACTATGATGGTGCATCTCAGATATTCTCGGACTTGTCACATCGTTTTCCTGAGTCAGCGGAAGCGAGGCAAGCTGAAGGGCTCTTAAGTAGGCTCGAAAATGTCACACAATAGACGAAATACGAGCGGCATGAATTGCGCTATGGCACGTCTGACCGTATTGACGGCCTTGATCGTTTCTATCGCTCATTCCGAAGGTGTCGGCCCCCGCCTCCATTCATCGGCGTATGACATCGATCTCGGCGACGTACCAACAGAGGCGGCTCTATTTCACGAGTTTCGGGTCGAGAATCGTGGCGACGAAACGCTCGTTCTTTCTGTCATTAGAACAAGTTGCAGCTGTGTTACATCGTTTATTGGAGATATTAGAATCGCCCCGGGGGCTGGACATTCAGTGGGAATTGGATACCAGGGCAATTTGGGCGTGCCGAGTTACGGTCAGAAGAACTTAAATGTGTTAATCGGGACCAACGATTCCACCAATCCGGAGCGCCTCTTCTCTGTACAGGGTCGGATTCTCGATACGTTTGAAGTCGCGCCGAGCGTCCTCGATTTCGGAGTCGCGACGTATGGAGATACGTTGGAACAAGTTGTAACGCTAGACCACCCTGCAGCGAGTACTATCGTGTCTCTCGATTCGCTCGAACAGCGTATCGAGATTACAAAATCGACCGAGACGAAAACCACCGATGGGTTTCGAACAACGTATACCGTTCGGTTCGTAGCAGACCAATTTGGTTCGTTGTCGGATGCGATTCTTATTCAAACGAGACTGCCGGATATTCCGCTCTATGAATTGCCGGTCGTCGCCGAAGTTCCCTATCCCGTGACCAGCAAACCGGAAACACTCGTCCTTGAACTGTCTGACGAAGATAGGAGCGGTGCGGTCGTTGGCCTTCTTCACTACGCCGATGAAAGTGAATTCGCGCCGAGACGCGCTGATGTCAATGCCAAGACGCTGCATGTGACTTTGCTTCCCCAGAACGATTCCGACGAAGCGCAGATACAGATTTCGACAGACGATGTTGTTGCAGACCGCAGCTTTACTGCGACGATAACGCTCTATGATAGCCACGACATTGTCGTAGGTTTGATACCGATTCTTGTAAAGATACGGTAGCCAACGTCCACCCGTACTCTGGATTGGGCGCTAGAACGCTTCGGGCAAAAAGGGATCCGAATCAATTGGCTTCGAACGTCAGTAGTGGGGCGAAATCCGCTTGGTTCCGATGGCAGACAGATGAACCAAGACCTAAATGGATCCAGTTATGGCTTGGCGGGATAAAAGAGCGCTGGGTAGCGATAGCGGTAGCGATTTTTCTGACTTTCGTCGTCGCGGCCGGAAACCTCATTGAACCTCAGATTATTCGGATTGCAATTGACCGTGCAATTCTCGAAAAAGAAGAGGGTATCTGGATTGGAATCGCCGCTTCTTGGCTTACCCTCTTCGGAGTACAGCATGTCGCACTGCTCCTTCGGGTAAGAATTCTAAAAGCAGCGATGGAGGCACAGGCGCTCAGTTTAAGGAAGACACTGCTCTACGTCTATGTACATGTGTCGCCGAGTCTTGTGGATCACAAAGATAGTGCCGATCTGGCAGTGGAAATGACCAACGACATCGATGACCTACAAGTTCTTTGGGGCGAGATTCCCATCTATCTCGCGTTCTATTTGCTATCGTTGATTGGGTCGCTTGTTTTCGCGTTCACGATAAGCACTACGATAACCATTTACCTGGGTACGCTGACACTGACCCTCGCGATATTGGGGAGATTGGCGTCGAATCGAGCTGCCCGGGATAGTAGCGACGCTCGATCGGCAACACAGGATCTCGTGGCCGAAGCACGGAAGGCGTTTGCTAGTGCCCGGTTGTTGCAATTGTATTCAATCGCTGCTTCGTACGTTAAGCGCATTGATCGCCCTGCGAATGAGCTTCGTCGGAGCAATCTGCGACTGGCCTTCTGGGATTGGTTCGCCAAAGCATTAGGAAACGCCTTGGAGATGTCGGCAGTCGCAGGCGTGTTGATCATCGGCGGCAACCTCGTCGTAAACGAGACGTTGACGCTAGGCGCATTGCTCTCGTACATCTTCTACCTGAGTTTGTTAGCGACTTCATTTCGCGAACTTGCGAACTATCTTGTGAAGTACAACAAGGCAACGGTCGCTGCACGCCGGCTATCCAACAGTCTGAGTCTTCTAGAAATAGATACATCGTCCCAAGGCGACAGAATACTTAAAAAGCGAATTGCGTCCATCGAAATCAAAGACGCGTCATTTCACTACGCAGAGAAGCCCGTACTTTCGAAGTGCTCGCTGGGCCTGGAACCAGGAGTCCCGCATATTATCCGCGGCAATAATGGCAGTGGCAAGACGACGCTCATGGATATTCTCTCGGGCTTGCGGACCGTTTCAGGGGGGGGGATGCAGATCGATACGATCCCGTTTTCATACTTCAAACGGGATAGCTTCTGGCGCCAGTTGGCGGTTGCTCCCCAGGAAGGCATTCTTGTCGAGGATTCCGTCGAAGAGAACCTGAAATTAGGAAAGCCCGATGCTACGTTCGCTGAATTAGCCGATTCGCTAAAGAGTGTTGGGCTTCCTTGCAACAAAGCGTTCATGAACAAGCGAAGAGATGAACTCTCGACGGGACAGATGAGATGCGTGTCCGTAGCCCGATGTCTCCTGCGGACCGCTTCCGTTTACATTCTTGATGAGCCGACCGCAAACTTAGATGAAGCTACCTGCAAAAAAATAATTAGCCTCATCGAGAAACGCTCAAAGGAGAACATCGTAATCGTCACAACGCATGATCCGCGATTTGTCATCTGCGGGTCCAAGAATTTTCAAATGGTCGATGGTCGATGCGAAGACATCGAGATCGCTCAGACTAGATAGGGTTCATGTCGTGGCGGAAGAACTTCGTAGTATTTGCAAGCCCCTGCTCGTGGAGTCCGACGAGGGTTCTGCCTCCAGAACAGCGTGGTATGAAGTCGCAGAAATTGGTATTGAAGGCAGGGGCTGGAGCGACGTAAAAGCACCTTATGATCGGTTGCCTGCCAAAGCCGACGGAGTGGTACCACGCAAGGTATGGGCATTGTCACGTCATACAGCGGGTCTGTACGTTCGTTTCAGAACCGATGCACGGATCATTCGCGCGAATTGGAAAGTTCGCTTTCGAGTATCGTCGTCTCATATGCCCGATACGGCGGTTTGTGGCCTCGACTGTTATTCACGGGCGGATAACGGATGGCGTTGGGTCGGGTTAGGACAACCCCTTGGTCGCGGCCTTGAATTTAACGACACTATCCTCGAAGAACCTCCCGCCGGTATGCACGAGTACTTATTGTACCTCCCGCTTTTTTCAGCACTACGGTACTTGCGTTTGGGCTTCAACGAAGAAGCCAAGGTGTTTCGATCCGAACCATTTCCATCTAGTTTAGCCCAACCGTATTGTTTTTACGGGACATCGCTGACGCAAGGGGCAAGTGTATCGCGTCCGGGAAAGGCACATACCGCTGGAATCGGTCGCGTATTCGGCCGTCCCGTTATCAATCTGGGTTTCTCGGGTCATGGATTGATGGATATATCGATAGCAGAACTGATGGCAGAGCTCGATTGCTCCTACTATTTTGTCGATTGCGTATATAACATGACGCCCGAATCCCTACGTGTAAGAGGGCGCGCATTTATTACCCACCTGCGTGCCGCACGCAAAGATACGCCCATCGTTCTAATTTCGCCTCCACCGTATGACAATGATTGGTTTCTCGAAGCGCAACATCGCAATAATCAGGAGAAAATCGACACACTCCACGAAGTGTTCGCGGAACTCAAAGATTCGGGAATCAATAATCTTCACCTCGTCGACTTGAGCCGCTACCCACGCGACGCAGAGTCCGCGGTTGGAAATCATATTTCAGAGATCGGTCATTATCGGATTGTGCGAGCGCTAGAGGCTGCGTTAAAGGACCTGGGCGAAATACCCAAGGAGTAACTCAACCATTCGGCGAGTAACTGATGCCCCAATCGAATCAACCAGGAAAGGCTTCCATCAATGTCTTCAAGTTCAATTTTAGGCGGCGATTCAGCGCTTCCGCAACGGCGACCAAGTATTGAGTCGCACTATTTTGGCAATGATTTGGTTT
>JAJDAB010000488.1 GCA_029262095.1 Candidatus Hydrogenedentota bacterium | reverse complement strand
CGATTGCCGATGTACTCAAAACAATGAACATTACACTGACTAAGGAGTCATAAGAATGGAGTTTGCGTTTCAACGGACCTACCGCGGCCCCCTCAAAGCGGCCATTCTCGATTGGGCAGGCACCACCGTCGATTTCGGATGTGTCGCGCCCGCAGTCGTATTTGTTCAAGTATTTGAGAAGCACGGCATCAACATTACGATGGAACAAGCTCGCGAACCGATGGGGGCGGAAAAGCGCAAACACATTCAAGAAATTGCGCAGATGGATGCGGTACAGGAGGCATGGAAGAATGCCCACGGAACGACGCCGACCGAATCAGACATCGACCAAATGTACGCCGAATTTATTCCGATGCAAGTCGCGTGTATTGGCGAATATGCCGATCTCATTCCCGGAACACTAGACACCATAGAACACATGCGAACCCGGGGGATGCGAATCGGTGGCACCACTGGCTATTCCAGCGAGATGACCGACGTGCTCGGACCGGAAGCTGCCGATCGAGGCTATGAACCTGATGTCTCGGTTGCCGCAAACCATGTCCCCGCTGGACGACCGGCACCGTGGATGGCGATCAAAGCCGCGATGGACCTCGGCATCTACCCGATGGAAGCGTGCGTCAAAATTGGCGACACGGTCCCGGACATTGCCGAGGGGCTGAACGCTGGGATGTGGTCGGTGGGCGTCGTTATGACCGGCAACGAAATCGGCATGAGCGAAAGCGAATTCGCCGCGGCGAAACCCAAGTTGCTGGAACCGAAACGCGACCGCGCCTATACCAAGTTGGCCCAGTCAGGCGCACACTACGTCGTCGACGGAATTGCCGATATTCCACCAATTCTCGACCTTATCGACGCGAGGCTCGCCCGGGGAGAACGACCCTAGGGCCTTTTCCTTCCTTGATCGCGGGCGTCACGCCTAGCTATCCTATTGGGCGAACTGAAGTTGGATAACGCTGGGCGAGTCGCAATTCTGGGTTCCACCATCCAGCCCTGGTTCATGAATCATCCTGATCGTTCAGCGAACGAGCCACTGAGGAACAAGAATGTCTGCAAGTAAAACACTTTGGCGATCTATTGCGCCGCTTTTGGTCGTGGCCCTTGCATCGGCTTGTGACACATTACCGATGCGTCAGTCTTCTCCGCCGCCCATTGAAGAACTCCAAGCGGAGGGCGGAAATGCGGGTTCGTTGAATGATCAGCCCATCTCCGATGCGCCGCCGCCGGAACCTGGCCTCCAACTCGCAATCGATCAACGTTTTTCTGACATTCCGTTGCCGTTGAATCTCAAACCTGATGCGGATCGTACCTATGTATTCGAGAACCGTACGCTTCAGATCGGGCGAATGGTTTATTCGAGCCGCGACAGTGTCAACGACCTAGCGCAATTTTATATCCGTGAATGCCCGGCCGCGGATTGGGCGCTGGAAAGTATCACCCAGACGAGCGGCGCGGAACTCGTATTCCGCAAGCCTGGCAAACGCCTCGCAATTACGATTCGCGATCTAGGTGTATCCCGATCGCGTGAACTCGTTATCAATATGACACCGGAAGCCGGTTGACATCGATGGCGGGCACTGGAACGACAGTCCCGCGATCCCTCGCGATCATAATGATTGCGGGCTATGTTGCGGGATGCCAATCCGGAGGCTTGCCGATCGACATTCCAGGGTTGTCCGGTCCTCGAGTATCGGACGAAGAACAAATAGTTCGTCTACTAAACGATGTTGCGAAAGGAATGGAATCGCGCAAAGTTTTCCGCGTACTGGCCAACGTATCACAGAATTACCAGGATGCGGAGGGACGCGATTACGATGGAATACAGCAATATCTCAGGCAAATATTTCGAGATTACCGATTCATCGAAGTTACGCGGGCGAGGCCGAGTATCGTGGTGAAGGGCGATCGCGCGCGTGCAATGGAAACGTTTGGCACACGCGCCACACCCTTCGACGAATCTGAGGATCGCCCCATCGATTTCGACGGGCAAGTCATCGTAGAACTCGTCAAGCAAGATAACGCATGGAAAATCATAGAATGGAGCGCCGCAGGCTAGAGGCCCGCCGCCCGAATCAGGAGCACCATGAGCCATGGCAACAAAAGTTAAACGCAGTACCGCGATCGAGAAGCCGCTTCCCGACGCACCCAAAGGCGACTGGCACGATCTGGCGGATCGAATCGCGGAGAATCCACTGCTCTATGTTGGTGCAGTACTCTTCGTTATTGTCGCCGCCGTCGCTGGCTGGCTCATTCGCATATATCAGGCCTCGGCGCATCAAGAATTCGCGACCGAATACGCCCGTGCGTTCGAATCCGAAGACGACGCCGCTGTCATCGCCGCATTAGAGCCGCTCGCAAAGGATAGCCACGAGGCGCTCTACATGCTCGGCGAAACGGCATACACAAAGGGTGAATTCGAATCGGCCAAGGATGCATTCACACGCATGCGCGCGGACTTTCCGGAATCACCGTTCGTCCCGGATGCCGTAGAAGGGCTCGGATTCATCGCGGAGAGCAACGGTAACTACGACGAGGCCAAGCAGTACTACCAGGATGTACTCAATAATTGGCCCGATTCCTTTGCCGCCAAACGGCAGCAGCTAAACATTGGCCGCGCCGAGGAAGCGGCTGGGAACGCTGAAGCCGCCATTGACGCATACCGTGCGCAAACCCTCGCATTTCCAAACTCGCGAGTTGCGACGCGTGCAAGCGGCATGTTGGCACGTCTGCAGGCCGAGATCGGCCCCACGGAATCTGAAGCTGATGCCGACTTACAAAATGCGCTCGACGCAGTCATGCAAGAGGCGAGCGAGGTCGAAGAAACGGTTGAAGCGGAAATTACCGAAATGCCAGAGGACACCGTTGAATCGCCGGAAGCGATCGAGCCGCAGAAATTGGAACTATCCCTGCCCGCACCGGGCGAAGGCGCCGGAACAACGGAGACGGAAGTAGAGACCGTCGATACTCCGTAGCGGATTGGATCTAGTTAAAGCTCGCGACGAGGCCCGTCACCAAGAGATACCATCCGTCTGCCAGGACGAAAAGAATAATCTTGAACGG
>JAJDAB010000487.1 GCA_029262095.1 Candidatus Hydrogenedentota bacterium | reverse complement strand
AGGCGAATTCCACCCTTAGCGTTGCCGTTTTCGTCGCGGTCAATCAGTTTTTTATTGTCTCTATCGATCGCGATTCGGGGCATTTTAGGTGGTTCGGCTCCATCGCTTAGCCAACGGTGCATGTGCCTTAGCGAAGCAACGTACACCGGCTGAAAGGAAAGCCAATTTGGCGATTCGAGATCGGGGCGTTCCTCGCCGCGCACTACGGACACATGGGAAGTGCCGGCCACCTCCCAAAAACGAAACTTGCTTGTATCCGGTTGCCGCGCTTTTATGTAAGCGAGGGTTTCTGTTTCCGAATTGACGACCAGCACTGGAACATCGAGATCTTCGCGTATGAGGGTTGACAGACGCGCACCTCTGCGCCGTTCACCGAAATCACTATCGAACGGAATTGTGGATCCAAAGTCGATGTACGGAATGTATCCATGAAATACGCTTTCGATCGGATGAACGCCGTTGATGTAGGTGCGCAAACGTCCGGCTGACTGCGAAGCCCCGGCTGCGATGAGTCGCTTTACGTCGAGGCCGCCCATCGGGTCGATTCCGGTTTTCGACCGGTCCGGGCCGATAGCGCGACCGGCCTGGGTAAAGATGTCGTATGAATAGGCATCGCCGGGATGGTCGAGCGACTCGTATCGATCTTTGTCCCATTGCTTGAGACCTGCGGCGTCAGGACCGGGGAATCCATCGATTCCGATTTTCTGTGCCGATACGCCAACCCACGCATATCCGTGAAGATACTCGTCGTGATTGACGGAGCCCAGCTCGTAGCCCGCGGTCACGTTCTGCCAATGGACGATTACAGTCCCATTGAAATCAGCCGGATCGGTTGGGCGAACCACCAGTATTCGCGATCGAAACGGTGCGGTCTCCTCCCGTCGCTGGGTTTCCCAACGACCGTCAGAGGTCTGGGTGGCAGATTCTTTGAATTTGTAGGCGTGCGCTGATCCGTCGATGAAATACTCTTCAACAACGTACCCGTGTTTGGCGACTTCAATGATCGGTGCGCAAAACGGTCCGTCCTTAGCCCCGTCGGCAATCGGTCCTGAGACCTCCGCAGCATGCGATATAGGAGAAAACAGATTCGCAGCGATTGCTGCAACGATACAAACTCGAAGAAGCGCGCTCATGACGGAGTTCCTTTTCAGTTTCATCCTGGCTTAGACGGACGACGCAGAAGCACGCGGCCATCTTTGTTGCGCTCTGTGTCCTCTGTGGCTAGTCCTTTTTCTTACCCCAAATTTTGATGTTGTCGAAGTGGCCGACATCGTCGAACGAACCGAAGCCGATAGAGCCCCAGGCGAAATTCTTGTCCTCGGCTTTCATGATGGGTTTTTTCATGTCGTCGAAATAGACAGTAATAGTTCCGCTTTCGGTGTCGCGTTCGATGCGGACGGTGTGGAACTCGGGTTTACCCCAGTCGGTGCCGTCGGTGCGTTCGGTTGCGATGGATACGCGCGCTTCGTCGTTGACGAGGAAGATAGAGTTGGCGTGGGCGTCGGCTTCGGTGGCCATGTGGCAGTAGTAGAATTTCGACGGGTCTTGGTAGCCGAAGAAGATGCAGAGGTCACGGTGTCCGTATTCGCGGCCGGTTTGTTTGAGCTTGGCTTCGAGGACAAAGTCGGTGACGTTGAGATCGGCGATGCGAGCGATGCTCTTCGGCGAACGGACCTTTGGTTCGTAGTCACTGCTTTTTTGTAGCGCCAGCGCTTTTCCGCCATCGCTGTCCACTAGTGCCCATGCTGTCGGGTCGGTCATCGTCCAACCGTCGTTTCCGCTCTCAAAATCTTCCTCGAACACCAGAGGAAGTTCTTCGGCAACACCCAGGGGACCGAATACCACCAGCCCGAATCCCAACATGATAATCGTTCGAAGTCGCATTAATTTTCTCCGTAGCTGAATCCAGTCCGGATACTAGCAGACAGTGAAGCGGGGCGCATCGCGGGGATTTGCGGGCTGATTCGCTTCGATTATGAAAATAGTCTTGCTCAAAGGTTATAATGGTTTGGTCAGACAAGGAGGAGCTTGGACTGACATTGGCTGTGCGCGTTGTGGGGGTGCACCTATTTCAGCGAGGTGGACCATGAGTCACGAAACGTCAAGGCGTTACACGACAGATGAAGTGAGTTCGATTGTGCGGCGCGCGTTAAATGGACGCGCGGTGGCGGAAACGGTATCCCATGCGGATTTACTCGAAACCGCACGGGACCTCGGCATCGATCCCGACCGCCTTTCCTCGGCAATTCATGAGCAAGACGAACTCGGCGAGATCGAAGAAGCCCGGGAAGCGTGGCGCCGCCGACGGAAGCAGGAGTTTGTTCACGGACATCTTCGTAGCTACCTAATCGTGAACGGCTTTTTGATGGCGCTGGATTTATATATTTCGGGGGGATCATGGTTTTACTTCCCGATGTTGGGCTGGGGAATCGGTCTGGCATTTGACGCAGCAGATGCATTCTTCCCGAGCGAGCAACGCATCGAACGTGGCGCGCGGAAAATTCTGCGAGGCCGACGGTCAGATCGCGAAAGGGATAACGATCACCGGGTCAACGTCGATATCGATCTGCGCCGAAGCGAACACTACTCGTCCTGAGGAACCGGTGGATGTGATTCGCTAGTTCGCGTCTGGTGCGGCGATACACATCAGTTGGGTATTTGTGCGGAGAAACATTCGTCGATTTGCGACGGCGGGTGTGGCGTGGCTTTCTTCTCCCAAGCTGTTGACCGCCAACTCTTCAAATTCGGGTCCGGCTCGGAGGACGAACACTTCGCCGCCGTCCCCTATGCAGTAGAGGCGATCTCGAACGAGCACAGGCGATCCGAAGAACTTGGTGCGTAGCCGTTCGCTCCAGATGAGTTCTCCAGTCTTGACCGCCATACAGGAAACCGTCCCGTCGTCGTGAAACGTGAACAGTAAATCGTTCACGGCAATCGGCGTCGGCACGTACGGCACAAACTTTTCTTCGATGGAATGAAGAACGCGCGGTGTGGCCCCTTCGCCCTGGTTAAGATCGATGGCCACCATGCGCATGCCACCGCCGCGTCGTCCGCAGGTAGCGAACACAATGTCGCCTGCGAGCATCGGCGAACTAATGGTGCGGGCGATCATTGATTCGTTTTCTTCCCAGACGACCTCGCCAGTCTGCGCATCGACTGCGGTGATGCCATGTGAAAAACTGCTGAAGATTAACCAATCGCCGTTGGGGCTTTCGTAGACGCATGGCACGGAACTCGATGCTTTGGCGCTGGTGTCGCGATCCGTTTTCCAAACGGTTTCGCCCGTCTTGCAATCGAGCGCATACCAATAGCTCTTCAGTCCGGGTCTGGCCCCTTCGTTTTCCCATGTGAAAATCAGTTTGCCGTCATGAACCATTGGAGACGCGCTGGGGCCGTGCATCGAGGACAGTTTTCCGAAGTCGTGCTTCCATAGCTCTTCACCATCGTGCGAAATTCCTGCTACGAGTGATTCTCCCTCTCCGAACCAGAGTACATACACGCCCGATTCGTCAACGGCTGGCGTACTCGTCGCATACCCGTTAAGTTGATGCACGCGTCGCGGCTTGAATGTGTAGTCTTTTTGCCAGCGTGTTTCGCCATTGGAGACGTCCATGGCAGAAACGGAATAGACACCTGCGTCGCCGTCGCCGCTCGTGACATAGACGGTATCGTTCCAAACAACGGGTGACGAATTGCCTGAGGCCGGGAGTGAAATTTTCCACGCCAATTCGTCGTTGGACCATTTCGCGGGAAGGTCCGCTTCACTCGCTATGCCGCCGCCGTTCTCACCACGGAATCGGGGCCAGTTGTCGGCCAACGCGGAAATGGAACACAGCACGGCAATGGAAAAAGCGAAGAGTATTCGGATAGATGGCATGGAGGATTTCCTAGGAATGATCGCTAATTTTTTCACTTTGTAAACATTTCCCATGTTTGGAGAAGTTTGGCCAGCATACTACGCCGCATTTGCGTATATCGAGTGACTGAATATTCATAATTCGTTTTCGGTATTTCGAGGGGATAACCGGACAAAAAAAATAATCAATGGGAATCCTATGGCTAGTGCTAATTGTAAGGGCATCGGGCAAGACTTCCGCGCGTCTGTATGCTATTTTTAATAGTCGGGCAAGGTTGATTTGGGGATCTCGTCGCACTGAGATCGCCACACCGCTTATTACGGCTTTACCATCAAACACATAGAGATTGAATGCACTTCGCTGATGAAGACGAACGCATCGTCATGGCATCGGACGTAGGCTTTAGAATCTAACACTCAACGAAAAGGACTACCGATGAGTCGTTTGAAAATTTCCGCCATTGCTATAGCTTCGGTTTTCGCCACAACGATGGTTGCGAGTGCGCAACCCGACGTTTTGCTGCTGACAAAGTCGAGCGGCTTCGAACATGACGTTGTGAAAGAATCCGGCGGACCCAGTGTGGTCGAGGACAAGGTCGCCGCGGCGGTCGCGTCTCTCGGCGGGACATTGACGGCGACGAAGGACGCGTCGACCATCAACACCGCAAACCTGGCAAACTTCGACGTGGTGATTTTCTTTACCTCTGGCGACTTGACGACTTCTGGAACGGACGGCAATACACCGATGTCGGGGACCGGCGTTGATGAATTGAATGCTTGGATCATGGCCGGAGGTGGTTTTATCGGGTACCACTCGGCGACGGATACATTTCACAACGATCAAGACTACATCGATATGATCGGTGCGGAGTTTGACCAGCACGGTTCTCAATTCAGCGCGACGCTCATCAATGTTGCACCGGCGCACCCAGTGATGACGCGCGTTCCCGCGACTTGGACGCTGACTGAGGAGTATTACGAATTCAAGAATGTCGTTCCAACGGGGCGGACACCGCTCCTCGAAATCCCGGATTCTCCCAATTATGCGTTGGTCTGGACGAACGATTTTGGATCGGGCCGTGTCCTGTACAACCAACTCGCACATAATGAGAGCACATGGGACGACACGGATTTCCAAAACATGCTCGAAGACAGCATCAGTTGGGCGGCATCGGGTGTCGTGACGCCGCCTACACCGGTCATCGATTTTCAAGCGTCGACCGTAAACGTTGCGGAAAACGCGGGCACTGCGGTATTAACGGTCAATCTCAGCGTCGCGCCGGGTACGGGAAACAGCGTTACCGTCGATTACGATACCGAGAATGGCACCGCAATTGCGGGCAGTCATTACACAGCGGCGTCCGGAACATTGACCATTAACGATACCGATACCAGCGGAGTGATCAACATCACCATTCTCGACAATATGATCCTTGATGGTGATCAGTCGTTTGGGGTTCGGCTAACGAATCCGACGGTCGGCGTTTTCGCCGGGGCGGATCCTCTTGCAACGGTCGTGATCGAAGACAATGAAGTTGCACCGCCTACACCGGACATCGATTTTCAAGCATCGACCGTAAACGTTGCGGAAAACGCGGGCACTGCGGTATTAACGGTCAATCTCAGCGTCGCGCCGGGTACGGGAAACAGCGTTACCGTCGATTACGACACGGAAAATGGCACCGCGTTCGCGGGTAGTGATTTCACAGCGGCGTCCGGAACATTGACCATTAGCGATACCAATACCAGCGGTGTGATCAACATCACCATTCTCGACAATACGAGCCTTGAGGGTGAGGAGTCGTTCGGGGTTCGGCTTTCGAATCCAACAGGGGGCGTCTTTGCCAAGGCGGATCCTCTTGCAAGTGTCGTAATCGCAGACAATGAAATCGATACGGACCTCGACACCATTTCCGATGAAGACGAAACGCTCGGTACGTTCGGCTATGTGACGAACCCCAACCTTTGGGACACGGACGGAGACGGTATCGGGGACTTCATCGAAATCGCGTTGGGATTCGACCCGACGAGTGCCGGAAGCGTACCGCCACTTTCAACGTTCCGTATTCCGTTCGCTCGTGATTAGGGCCGAAGCGATCGGCACAAAAGTTTGGAGCGGATTAATTTTATTCGCGGTGTAATCGGTTGCAACAAC